>CBIHPL010000574.1:0-2271 GCA_966212005.1 uncultured Asticcacaulis sp. | reverse complement strand
TCCAACGAACTCTGAAGCAACGCCCGTCAGGCGCTCTTTTCCCCAGCGGTGGGGAACGGCAAGCTGTAAACCCGTGTGCCCGTAGCCGCAAAAATCGCGTCGAAGTCGCCCTTGCGCGCCAGAGCGCCACGCATGGCGGCATAGGCCGCGGACTCGGTCGGCCGGGTCGCGATGGGCGCCAGCAGGTCTTCGTCGATTTCCGGAAAGGCCGCCGTCATCGCATTGACGTAGCCGGTGTAACGGCTGTGCATCTCGGGCGCATTTATATCGCCAAGAAAACGGACGCGCTTATAGCCCGACGCCAGCAGGTGCTCGGTCGCCATGCGGCCGCCCGCCAGGTTGTCGCTGCCCACCGTGCAGTAGGCCTGGCCGGTCTGCTGCTCACCCCACACCACCATCGGCCTGTAGCGCTTGGCGATATCGTTGAGAGCGGCGTGCTGTTCGTGCTGGCCGATGACCAGCATGCCGTCGAAACGGTGCGACTGGACCAGCTCGTTCAGCCAGCCGTCTCGCGGCTGGGTCAGGCGCGTCAGCAACAGGTCATAGCCGCGTGTAACAACGGCATCGGACAGGTGGCCAATGAATTCGAGGAGGAAAGGATCGGTAACGTGGCGTCCGTCCTCGCGCGTCATCGGCAGGACCAGGCCGACCGCCCGCGTCGTCTGGAGGCGCAAATTCCGCGCCGACGCGTTGACGACATAGCCATGCTCACGCGCGATGGCTTCGATCTTTTCGCGTGACGCCTGGGGAATGAGAGGGCTGCCAGCCAGGGCTCGTGAGACCGTGGATACAGAAACTTCGGCAAGACGGGCAATATCCGCCATCTTCAGCCGTTCGGGACGGGTGTTGACGGCAATGTCCATGTTGGCACGCATACTCAGGGCCTCAAAAGTTACGAGTGTCTAGCAATGTGCAAAAAACGGCAAGAAACCGTTAATTCCCTAGCCCACAGATCGCGTCCCCACGCTTAGTGTACAGATACAAGGCGTCTTGGCAATTCGCAATTCAGGGTCGTCGCACGGTTTTTTTTGAGCAATCTACCCACGGCAATTATCCACACGTGTGGACGCATTGGGCACTACATATTGATTTTATGTGGACAGATGAAATTCCCCTGACACCATATATTGCGTCTTTTAACATTTCATTTACCATTGCTTGACGGCTGGGAGAATATCCCAAGGGGCACAATCTATATGTTGCGGTCTGCATGCTTGCAAATCGCAAGTTATAGGTTTTTTCAGGGAGTAGAAAGCATGAGCTGGACTGACGAACGGGTAGAAACCTTGAAGAAGCTCTGGCAGGAAGGCCATTCCGCCAGTCAGATCGCCAAAACGCTGGGTGGCGTGACGCGCAATGCCGTGATCGGCAAGGTGCACCGTCTGGGCCTGTCGGGCCGTGCGGCACCGTCGCAGCCCGCGCGCCCCCTCTACAAACCGCAGCGCCCGCCGCGTCCAGTCTCGGCGCCGCAGCACCATGCGCCCGCAATGAGTTCGGCGACGCTGCGACGCGCCGAGCCGGTATTGGCGCGTCCGGTGATCAGCCAGCCGGTGGTTCCCTATGTGGAAACGCCCGGCACAGCGACCGTCCTGACCCTGGGCACCAAGATGTGCAAATGGCCGATCGGTGATCCGTCTTCGGACAGCTTCTCCTTCTGCGGCCGCCGTTCGGATGACGGCACGCCCTATTGCGTCGAGCACGCCCGCGTAGCCTACCAGCCGTCGCAGAAGACCAAGAAGCGCGACACCGGCGCAGACCTGTCGCGCAACCTGCGGCGCTACCTGTAAGGCAGACGCAAACCTAACAAAAAAGCCCCGCTCGTTGAGCGGGGCTTTTTTGGGTCAGTTCAACACTCGCCCCGGGTCCGGAAGATCCAGCGAGAAGGTCGGGATGACCACCTTCAGCGGCGCGCCGTCCTCGCGCACGAAGACATAGTAGCCGCTCATCGATCCAGAGGGCGTCGGAAGCGGACAGCCAGACGTATAGACGTAGCTTTGGCCCGGCTGCAGGCGAGGCTTCTGGCCGACGACGCCTTCGCCATTGACCTTGTGAACACGCCCGAACCCGTCCGTGATCGTCCAATGGCGCGTTTTCAGCTGCACCACTTCGTCAGACGAATTGCGCATGGTGATGTGATAGGCCCAGGCGAACTGATCCGGACCGTAGTCATGCCGGTCCTGAGCCAGGTATTCGACCTCGACACTGATCGTAATGCCGTGACTGGTATGACTGTACACGATCGGCACTCATCCTCTGGTATCGCCCATGCCC
>CBIHPL010000573.1:0-2303 GCA_966212005.1 uncultured Asticcacaulis sp. | reverse complement strand
ACATTGGCAGAGCCGCCGGCTCTGATCTGTTCGGAGGTGATGACGGTGACGGGCGCGGGACCCTCTTTACGGACGCGCGGAATGCGCGAACCGAGAATCGTCACCACGCCGTTGTCTTCCGTGGCAACAGGCTCGTTCGCAGGCGCGGCGTCTTGCGCCAGGCTTGCCGTAGCTGTAAGCCCGTACAGGCTACAGCCCATCAGCAGGGTCAGCTTGCAATATCTGGCAAGGCGGTTGTTCGGCATGGTCCAATCTCCGGGGAAAGATTTTTGTTGCGTCTGCGAGACATCCAGAAGTCCGGAAGACTTTGTTTCAAAATGGACTAATTCTGGAAATTTCTTGTCCGAAACGGGCACCATTTTGCCCCTATGCGCAATCATTTTGTTGCCGTGTCATAAATTCTCCGTCAAGGTGACGTAAATTTGTTGCACCTGCATACCGCATTGGAGCCCGAATGCGCCGTCTTATCGCGACCCTTAGCCTGTGCTTGCTGGCCGTAGCCGTTTCCGTGCAGGCGAAACCGAAAACCTGGACGGGCGGGCCTGGCTATAAAAGCTTCGTCATCGGCGACGAATCGAAGCCGACACCCGGACCGGTCAAGGGCGGCTTATTGATGTCGGGCGGCGGCGACTGGGCCTATGACGCCTTTCGCTGGTTCGTCAATCATGCGGGCAATGGCCATCTGGTGGTGCTGCGCGCATCAGGGACAACGGAATCCCAGGACGAGTTTTACAATGGCGTAAAGGGCGTGACCTCCGTGCGCACCTTCCTGTTCACCGACCGCAAGGCCGCTTCCGATCCGAAGCTGCTGGAGGCGGTGAGAAAGGCCGACGGCATCTTCCTGGCCGGGGGCGATCAGGCGCGCTATGTCCGTATGTGGAAGGGCACGCCGCTCAATGAGGCGATCGACGCCCATGTCGAAGCCGGCAAGCCCTTGGGCGGCACCAGCGCCGGCCTGGCCGTCCAGGGCAGTTGGTCCTACGGCGCCATGGATGACGGCAGCGTCACTTCGCCCGAAGCATTGAAGGACCCGCTGGGGCCCGCGGTCACCATGGTCGACAACTTCCTGCATTTCGAACTGCTGACTCACATCGTCACCGACAGCCATTTCGCCGAGCGCGACCGTCTGGGCCGTTTGTTTGCCTTCGTTGTGAAGTCGAACAAGCTCAGGGCTTCGCCAACTGCGCGCTACGCCAGGCCGCTAGTCGGTCTTGGCATCGACGAAGAGGCTGCCGTGACGGTTGAGACGGACGGGACCGCCCGCGTCCATACCAACAAGGACGGCAAGGCGTGGCTGGTTCAGGGCGGCGATCCGGTCGACCTCGAAGCCGGCAAGCCTTTGAACCTGACCGGCGTGTCGGTCATCGGCGTCGGCAAGGCTTCGACCTTCAACGTGAAAACGCTCGAGGTCGGCAATCCGGCCTTTACCCGGACTTATGATGTGAAGGACGGCGTGGTGACGCAGCGTCCGCACTGGTCGCTGGCGATACACGGCGGCGCGGGCGTTATCGAACGTCACAACATGCCGCCCGAGAAAGAAGCTCAGTATCGCGCCTCGCTGACAAAGGCGCTGGAAGCCGGGCAGGCGGTACTGACCAGGGGGGGCGCGGCGCTTGACGCCGTCGAAGCCACGGCGCGTGTTCTGGAAGACGATCCCTTGTTCAACGCCGGCAAGGGCGCGGTCATCGCCGCCGACGGCAAGGCGTATCTTGACGCCGCCATCATGGACGGCGGTACGATGAAGGCCGGCGCTGTGGCTGGTACGACGCGGACCAGAAACCCCATCAGCCTGGCGCGCAGGGTGATGGAAAAGACGCGCCACGTGTTTCTGGCGGGTGAGGGGGCGGATGCCTTCTCGATCGAACAGGGGCTTGAGCAGGTCGATCCGTCCTACTTCATCACACCCGAGCGTCAGAAGGCCTTCGAAGCCTGGAAGGCGAAGGCCCTGGCCGGCATCGACCAGTCGCATCTGTACGGTACGATCGGTGTTGTCGCTTTGGACTCCGACGGCCACCTGGCGGCGGCGACGTCGACTGGCGGGCTGACGGGCAACAAGTGGGGCCGTATCGGCGACTCACCCGTCATCGGCGCCGGCACCTATGCACGTGACGGCGACTGCGCGGTTTCGGCGACGGGCACGGGAGAATACTTCATCCGCGACAGCGCCGCGCGTCAGGTCTGTGACCGCGTGCGCTGGAACAAGGAAACGATCGACCAGGCGGCTTACAATACCATCATGTCGGTGGGCGCGCTCGGTGGCGACGGAGGTTTGATCGCCATGGACAAGGATGGGAAAGCCGTCT
>CBIHPL010000572.1:0-2309 GCA_966212005.1 uncultured Asticcacaulis sp. | reverse complement strand
GAGAAGATGACGGAATTGACGCCGATGGCCCAGTACATGCCATGGCGTGACGCGATGAGCTGCATCAGCCACCCGCGCATCAGTATCTCTTCGCCACTGCCCTGGATGCAAAAGCCGAAGAGCAGAACCAGAATGGGCACGAAGGCCGCCAATGACGGCGCCGCCCAGATACCTGGGGATTCGATTCGATACCCGCCGAGGAGCGCAAGCCCGCCCACAACCGCGCCCAGAAATCCGAGGCCTATGAGAAAGCCACGTCCGAAACGTTTCGCGCCATCGCCATTAAATCCTATTGTCTGCCACCCGCGCCGCTCGAACAAACGCACCCACATAAGGATCGCTACAGATGTGACGGCGCACGCAAACAGAGATGAGGCAAATACCGGCCATTCCGGCAGGAGGGCCATGAACGAAGCCTGGAGATTTTGCGGATCGAGCTTTAGACCGGCCAGGTTAATGGCGGTCATCAGGAACACAGGCAAAAGCACGATCTGCAGCGCCAGGAACACGACACCCAGCGCGACGATTGCCAGGCTCCAGGTACGGCGATGCCCTGGCAGACGGGGTGCATAAAGTTCGATACCGGCCATCTTCGGTCCCCTGCCCTTTGTTCCGCTTACAGTGTCGCTGGATATAGTGGCACGAAGCGGAGGCAAGACAAGGGGATAGTTTCGCACCTAATGGTCGATGATCGTCTCGTAGCCTTCACGGACCGGTGCCGGCGCCTTCGGTCCACGCGTCTTGCCGGAGAAGCTGGTCGCCACCAGCAACAAAGCCATGGTCGTCATGAGGATCGTGGCGTTCGGTCCGAAATCTCCGCCCGTCCATATCCAGCTCTCTTCAGGCGGCACATCGATCTTCACCAGGGCGGGCGTGATATTTAGCCGCCCGCCATCGACGGTAAGCCCCAATCCCCAACCCATGGTCAGGTTCCACGCGGCGTGGAAGCCGCATACGCCCCACAGGCTCTGCTCACGCATGGCACGCAGGCACAGATACCAGCTGATAAGGGAAATGTTGATAATGCCGAGTATGGCCTCGGGGGCGCGCAATATGCCCGGCCCGCCCTGTATGACCAGGCAGGCGATCATATTGAAAGCCACCGCCAGCACCGCTCCCCATTGGCCCGCCGCGGTTTGCAGCATCCAGCCGCGGAACATGGCCTCCGTCACCATAGCCTGCAGGACGGTGCCGGCAATCGCCAGCACGCTGGCGAACAGCCAGGTTGGCGTCAGATGGTCGTACCAGGCCCCGGGACCAAGGATTTCGAACCGTGCAATCAACCCGATCTCCACCACCGCCGCAATGACGACGAGGAAGCCCAGGAAAAAGCCGCTGCCGAAACGCCTGCCCTCCCATGGTCCGAGACCGATGGATGACAACGGGCGGCGCTCGAAGACACGCAACCATAGCCATAAGAGCACAAGCACAGGGACCGAGGCGAACAGGGCTGTCAGATTGTCCTGCCAGCGGCCACTGGCCGCCGAGACATAAAGGCCGAAGACGCCGGCGATCCGGCCCGACACCCATACCCCGGCATAGATGAACAGCCAGACCAGGGGAAGGGTCAGCAGCGCCCACGTCCGGCGGTACGATCCCGATGCGTAAAGCTCTGTGCCCACCATGTCGCCCCCTTTTACGGAGCCGACGTTTCCATAGTTAATGACAGCTGGCAAGCCCGGCGTAGCCGGCCGTTTCATGCAAAATCGCCTGGGTTACCGCATCGGCCGGAAAGAAGGCTTCGATGGCGATTTCCGACAGGGTGACGTCGAACGGCGCGCCGAATACGGTCGTGGTCGAGAAGAAGGACAGGTCACCTATCGGTAGCCGCAGCTTCAGTGGCACATAGACATCGCCGAAGTCACCATGGGCTTTGTCGTCATCTGGCGCCGGCAGGGCTTCGAGTTCAGCGAGCAGCTGCGAGAGAGCGCCATCGCCCGAGGCCTGCATCTGATGGCGCAGCCGCATCAATATATGTGCGCGCCATTGCGCCAGGTTGACAATGAAAGGCGCAAAGCCGTCGGGATGGAGCGACAGCTTCAGGACATTGACCGGCGGTTCCAGCAGCGCCTTGTCCGCCACCACCGCCAGCAGGTTCTGCAGGCTCTGGTTGGCGGCGATCAGCGTCCAGTGCGGATCGATAGCCAGGGCAGGATAAGGATCGTGCGCGCTCAGCAACTGGTCGATTGCCGCACGCGCTGCGGCGAGAGACGGATCGTCCAGGCTGCGCGCCATGTAGATGGCCGCATAGCCCGCCGCATTGAGCAGCCGGTTGCGTTCGCGCAACGGCATGTCCAGCACTTCCGACA
>CBIHPL010000571.1:0-2336 GCA_966212005.1 uncultured Asticcacaulis sp. | reverse complement strand
CTCCAGCGGCAGAAGGTCTGGGTTACCCACGGTGCTGCAGTCATTGGTGACGCCGTTGTCGACGTCGCGCTGGTCGTAAGTACACGTGCCTGACGGCAGCAGACGGCTGAGCGGCGGACGGGCAACCACTTCACCCCAGTTGTAGCGGGCGACGACCTGGTCGTTGAAGCCCCACAGGTTGAGGTTGACGCTCGGCAGCCAGTCTTCCGTCGTGCCCTCCAGCGTCACCTGCTTCGTGATGCTGGCGGTTGCAATGCCGGCGGCATCGTTCGGAGAGGCGGAGTTGAATGCCGAGGTCTTCTTGATGGCGGTAAAGGTCATGAAACCATTACCTTCGATGTCGGTCCGGATGTAGCGGTAGCCGGCGTTACCGTCAAAGCGCATCGTCCAAGGCAGGTTCAGTTCGAAATCAGCCATGTAGTAGGCGGCGAACGTACGCTCCTTGGCGTAGGAGAACGGCATAACATAGTCCTTGCCGTCGCTTCCCTTACACACCTTCAGGCAGTCGAAGTTGTAGGTCGCCAGAGGATCACCACCGGCCGAATAACGCGGATCCTTGGAGGATTCGGACACCAGGCTATAGAACTTTTCGACGTCGATGGTCGGCCAGCCTTCCAGCAGGTTACCCCGATCCGGATAGGAGTTGTAGAAGGTGTCCCACGGCTCGTTCAGCACCTGACCGATCATATTTGTCAGGTCGGCCTGGGTGACGGTGTAGGTGCCTTCCAGGCTTCGGGTGAGGTCATTAAGGGGGACATAGCCATAGTTGCAGGACTCGGCGCCGGCCGGCGCGGCCGTAGCACCCACGCCGTAACGCGTATTGTCGCAGGCGCGGACCTGGCTGCGGAAGGTCGAACGCCCGACCACGACCGGCTTCACATAGCCCGGATCGGTGTAGGCAAGCGGAGCACCCGTGGTGGGATTGCGGTTGACTGCCGGAGACACGGTATAGGCGCCGCCCGCCCAAGCTCTTTGTTCGAACTCGCGCGCATTGAAGCCGGCATAGACCTTGGTGAAGAACGGCAGGCTGTCTTCAACGTCGTAGTCCGCGTCCAGACGCAGCGTCGTCTCGTTCGTTTCCTGGAGCTTAGGCGAATATTGCAGTTCGATGCCCGGGCTGACCCAAGGGCGTTGCGCCGCAGTATAGGCAGGCACGGCAAGAGGCGCCAACCCGTTGGGACCGGCGGTCAGAACACCGGCGCCGTTACGCGTTTCCGTACCACCCGCCGGGACAGCCGTCTGACCGGTTGTCTGGGCGTTCATAACGACATAGTTGTTCGGGTTGTAGAGGTCGATCGCCGCCTTCGGCGTAATAGTCCACAAAGAGGACGTTGGATCGATCTTGAAGGTCGCTGCGCCATAGGTATAGCCGAGGCCCATACGGCGGTCATAGCGGCTGTATTCGGTTTCCGAACGGCCGGCGACGAAGTCGATATTCAGCTTTTCGCCATTATAGTTGCCGCCGAAGGACAGCGTTTTCGTCTTCCAGTCATTGGTGTTCTGAATCTGGTTGATCGAAGCACGGCCATCCGTGATATCGAAGCTTGTCAGGTGGTGAGAGCTGTCGACAACAACGCTGCCCGGAACGATGTTCGCAACGATGCCACGGACATAGCGGTTGCCTTCGACCGTATTGCCGGCATTCGACAACACCGTGCCCTGGCTGACGCCGTCATAGAGATAGTAACCGGAACCGGCGACAGCCGAACGCTGACGCGGGAAGGTCGTGGTGTCCGCGAAGGTACGACCGTTATAGGACGGAGTCGTCACAGTCGTCGGGTTAATATTGACCGTGCCAAGGTCGTAGGTCAACTGATGGTTGTCGACATTACGGCTGCTATAGGCGTACTTGGCGAAGACGGTAAAATTGTCGGTGACGCGATAGTCGGCACGCAAATCGAATGCCTGACGTGCTTCGTCGTCGCGGCGGACGATATAGCGCGTCAGCGACGGCGTGTAATCGTTCCACTGGTTCAGACAGGTTTGCAACTCCTGAACACGCTGCGCGGCCTGCGCTGTGTTGCCATCGATCGGCGGGAACCAGGCATAACAATCCGCCTTGGTTGCCGCTGCCGCGGATGCGGCAATAATGTTACGCGGCGTCTTTGTCTGACCAGCAAGCGGACCAGATGCGAAATTGACCCCGTTTGTCGGATGGAAAAGCGTATCAGCCGTAGCATCCTTAACCAGAGCCGGGTCAAAGGAGAACGTTTTGTTCGGCGAATTGTCAAAATCGATCAGACGGAAGTTACCGGCGTTTCGGCTCGTGGCGTTTTCCGTTGCGTGGTTGTCGTTGATGACGCGCGATTGCGAATAGTTGACCAGGATGCCCAGGC
>CBIHPL010000570.1:0-2358 GCA_966212005.1 uncultured Asticcacaulis sp. | reverse complement strand
CCAGCATGCCCTGACCAAGGGCTCGCTCAGCCAGGCGGTCGCCTACATCCAGTGCCGCACCGCTGATGACCGTCACGTCTTCGGTATCGGCATCGACGACGACATCGCCACGGCCAGCGTCAAGGCGGTGCTCAGCGCCGCCAACGGACTCTAAGACCTTGCCTCCACGACGGACTTCCCTTATTCGTTAACAAGGGTTTACGTCGGGGGGATCAGGCCGTGGACGGCAGCGACAGGGGTTCCAATCGGATCGACGCGGAGGATTTGCCGCGCATCCTCAAAGAAACCGAGCGCCGCATCAAGACCGGTGCATTGGGCCACTGGCTGGCCACCAATACACTGGAAAGCTTCGCTAACTGGTTCACGACACTGACGCTCAGTGGTGGCTTCCTGGTCTCCCTTCTGGCGGCCATCCCCATTGTCCTTCCGGACATCTACAGCCAGTATGAGATCGGTATCAATCTCGGCATCTTCGCCCTGGCGGGACTGACGTCCATTCTGTCGGTCTTTCAGACGGTTTTTCGCTGGAGTGAACGCGCCCAGATCCACCGCAGCGCCGCCAGCCATTACACCAATGCGCGCCGCCAGCTCGAAGTCCTGCTGATCCGGACGCCTTGCGACCTCGAAGCCCTTGAAGTTCTGTTGGGACACCTGACCCATCTCAGCGACACCACCCCCTCAGTGCCGTCCGGCCTGTGGAAAAAAGCCGTCCACAGTATTCGCCAGCAGTCCTAATGTGATTGCCGGTACGCCGACGGCTGCTGAAAGCCGCTGGCCCAGGCGCCCGCCCTCGCCTTTTTCGCCGCCATCTCATCGGCGACATAGCGTGTCGAATAGTGGCGATAGGCGACGGCGAAGCCGCTTCGGACCATTTCGCGCCCAAGATCCCGGCCATCGGCCAGGCGGCAGATGGCGACAAGCCGGCCGTACCGATCGATATCCTGGCGGGCGCATGACACGGACTGGCCCTGGACGAGACGCTGAAGGTGCTGGAAGGCCGCCTTTCCGCATTTCGTCCGGCCGCAGGTCTGACGGTACTCGAACGCATCGACGCCGAACAGCCGGATGTGCCGGCCGCCCATCATCAGACTGTCGCCACCCTCGGCAACTGCCCTGCCGCGCAGTGTCTCCGCGGACGCGGTGGACGTGACTGCCAGCAAACACAGGGTAACCCAAAGTGATCGCGAAACCGTAAGCCCTGCGATTGCCATCATCTCCGAAAAGCGGTAATGCGCCGCCATGGTCACGTCCTTCGCTCGAAATCACGTGCTGATTCAGCTCGATATTCTGTCCAAGCTTATTTGGGCATGCAAGGCCGTGCGCATTACACAGCGCACAAAAAAGGGCGAATAGGTTCACACGATCCAACGCCCGATCCTTATAACGGGCGCGACAGACCTTACCCTTCAGGCGCCCTCCTTCCAGGTCTCCTGCTATGAGCGCTTCCTCCAAGACATCAACGTGGCTCAGCATCTGGGGCGGCTATGTCATGGCCGCGCTCGGCGCATTCCTGTTCGCCAGCAAGGCCATCTGGATCAAGCTCGCCTATGCCTACGATATCGACGCATCGACGCTGCTGACCCTGCGCCTGCTGCTGGCGACGCCGTTCTTCGTCCTGGGCGGCGTCCTGACGTGGCTTCGCAACCGCAGGCAAGGTACCGAAGGGCCGCCGGCCGTGCGTACCCGGCCGGATCTCTATGGCAAGGCCCTGGCGGTCGGGGCGCTTGGCTACTGGTTCGCCAGCTACACGGATTTCGAAAGCCTGACGACGCTGTCGCCGGAATTCGAACGGCTGATCATCTTCACCTATCCGCTGTTCGTTATCCTGTTCGGTGCCCTGTTCTTCGGCCAGGCGCTCAGGGTCAACGCGCTATGGACCTTCGCCATCGCTTATGCGGGGATCGGCCTGATCTTCGTCACCGATTTGCGGTCGCACGGCTCGGCGATCGTTGCGGGCACGCTCTGGTGCATGGCGTCGTCGATCTCGTTCGCCCTCTACCTGTTACTCGCCAAACCGTTGATCGCACGACTGGGCCCGTCGCTCTTTACGTCGTGGGCGATGTGCGGCGCTGCGATCGCCACGTTCGCGCACTTTTTCCTGACCCATGGGATCGATGACATCCGTATGAGCCCGCCGCTGATGTGGCTGGTGCTGGGGCTTGCCATAGGCGCGACTGTGGCGCCCGCCTATCTGACGAACTTCGCGCTAAGCCGGATTTCTTCACAGGCCAATGCCGTCATCAGCTTCATCAATCCCGTTTTTACCCTCGGCATGAGCCTTTTGATCCTGCGGCAACCCGCGACCCTGGCGGACTTCGCCGGCACGGTGGTCGTCCCGCAGTTCTGGCCGGAGGACCT
>CBIHPL010000569.1:0-2364 GCA_966212005.1 uncultured Asticcacaulis sp. | reverse complement strand
TCGCGAAAGCTATACTTTCGCAGCGCTCACCCCATAAATGGGGAGGGCGAAGAGCCGTCTTTTCCATTTACATATTGGCGTCGTTGCAATGACCTCAGCCTCTTCACGCCCCCTCACCGCTGCCGAGCGCGCGGCATTGCCGCCGGGGCTGGTGGCTGTGATGCCTGAGGACGTCGCGCTGCGAAACCAGCACCATCCCTTCTCCCACCTGTCGCGCTGGCTACGGGGCTATGCCGTCATACTGGTGCGCGGCAGGACGATCTTCTGGCCCAACCTCGGCGATGACCTGAGCCGCAGTCCCGTCATGCTGTCCGTGCTGGCCCACGAACTGGTCCATGTCTGGCAATACGGCACGGGCATGACGCTGTTGTCCTATATCTGGCGCGACGTCATCATCCGCCGCGGCCGCTATGCCTATGACCTGATCCCAGACAAATCATACCGGGACTATGGCTACGAGCAGCAGGCGGCAATGATGGAGGACTGGGTACGCCTGCACCATGGCCTTCCGTTACGTTATGGCAAAGATATTGCACTGGACGACCTGACCCGCCTGCTGCCTTTCGTCGGAGCACATGATGACCGTGGACAATAGCCCTGCCCTGTGGCGCGATGCCCTGCCCCGGCTGAAACCCGACGGGAGCAAGTACGACCGCGGCCACGCCTTGGTTGTCGGCGGCCCGATCCAGTCGACCGGCGCGGCCCGGCTGTCGGCGCGCGCGGCATTGCGCATCGGCGCAGGCCTGGTGTCCGTGGTGTGCGATGAAACGTCCCTGCCCGTCTATGCCATGGCGTTGCAGGCCGTCATGACCAAGGTGGCCAGGGATTCCGCTGCCTTCTCGCATCTGCTGGAAGACAAGCGTATCACCGCCGTCCTGATTGGCCCCGGCGCAGGTCTGAGCAACCGGACCAGCGACTTCGCGCTGGCAGCGTTGGCGGCGGGACCGTGCGTGCTCGATGCCGACGCGCTGACCGTGTTCCGCAAGGTGCCGGGGGCGTTGTTCCGCGCCACGACCGCCACCACGCTGATGACGCCGCATGAAGGCGAATTTACGCGCCTGTTCGGTGCCATCAGTGAACGCGTCACCGATACGCGGAAGGCGGCGAAGGCGGCGGGCGCCGTAGTGCTGCTCAAAGGCAGGGATACAGTGATCGCAGCCCCTGACGGCCGCACGGTCATCAACCGCGATGCCCCGCCGCAACTGGCAACTGCAGGATCGGGCGATGTCCTGGCCGGCATGGCGGCTGGTCTGATGGCGCAGGGCATGCCAGCCTTTGATGCGGCGTGCGCGGCGGCCTGGCTGCACGCCGAGGCCGCCCGCCGGTTTGGTGCGGGCCTGATCGCCGAGGATCTGGAAGGCCAGTTGCCTGCCGTCCTGGCGGTCCTCAGATAATACAGGTCGCGCCCGTACCTTTGAGACCGCAGTAGCCGCCCGGGTTCTTGTCGAGATAGCCCTGATGGTAATCTTCTGCAAAGTAGAAGGGCGTCGGCGCATCCGCTTCCGTCGTATCCGAAGGCTGGAAGACCTCCGTGGTGATGGCGTCCTTGCCCAACAGCTTCATCTGGGTGGCGAAGGCGTCGCGGCTCGTCATGGCCAAGGTATATTGTGCCGACGTCGACGGGATGATGGCCGAGCGATATTGCGTGCCGACATCGTTGCCCTGACGAAAACCCTGCGTCGGGTCATGATTCTCCCAGAAGATTTTCAACAACTGCTGGAAACTGATGACTTTTGGATCATAGACGACAAGCACGCCTTCGGTGTGGCCGGTCTGACCGGAGCAGACCTCCTTATACGTAGGGTTAGGCGTGTAGCCGCCGATGTACCCCGCGGCCGTTGTGAACACACCGGGCTGTTTCCAGAACAGGCGCTCGACACCCCAAAAACATCCCATGGCAAAAACGACGCTTTCCAAGCCTTCGGGATACGGACCTTTGAGCGGCGTATTCAATACTGCGTGGATTTCATCCGTAGGAATGGGGTCGGGCCGGCCTGGCAGAGCCTGGCTTTGGGAAATCATCTGGGTTTTGAGACGGGGAACCTTTCGTTACACTGCTTATACGCGCCAGCCTTCGATATGGTTACAAAAAAAGCCATGTTAAGGCTTGCGTCGCTGCGCGGCGTGGTTATAAAGGCCGCCTTCCGCGTGACAGGCTTATGCTTCGTTGCGATCTGGATGGACAGGTGGCCGAGTGGTTGAAGGCGCACGCCTGGAACGCGTGTATAGGGGCAACTCTATCGAGGGTTCGAATCCCTCTCTGTCCGCCATTCATGAAAAAAGGCTCCCCTCGGGGAGCCTTTTTTCATGAATATCGGCCCGAGGGCTTCGACCCTCGATAGACAAAAAAGAGGGTTCGAAAAC
>CBIHPL010000568.1:0-2364 GCA_966212005.1 uncultured Asticcacaulis sp. | reverse complement strand
GTGCGCGGCCCCTGTCGCAGCCAACTTGGCAATTTGCCCACATCTTTTCAAGAGCCTTGGAACCATCGAATAGGTCTTGACAGGCAAAAATGACCACTATATATAACCCAACAGTTATATAGCTTATTGGTTATGAACATGGCACTCGACAGTCTCGACGCAACCTTTGTCGCCCTCGCCGACCCGACACGGCGCGCAATACTGGCGCGGCTGGCGCAAGGCGAGGTGACAGTGATGGATCTGGCTGAACCTTTTTCCATGAGCCAGCCGGCCATTTCGAAGCATCTGAAGGTGCTGGAAAGCGCCGGTCTGGTGACACGTGGTCGCGACGGTACGCGCCGTCCGGTACGCGCCGTCACCAAGCCCTTGCGCCAGGCGACAGCCTGGCTCGACGCCTTCTGCGCCAAGCTTGAGGGCAACTACCAGCGGCTGGACGGGCTGCTTGAGGAAATGAAATCGGTCCAGAAGGACCGCCCCTGAACACTTAGGAGAACAAAATGATCGACACCCCAGAAATCATCGACCTGCCCGAACAGAAGATGGCAGTCATTCGGCTCAAGGTCCCGACGGACGAGATCATGAGCCATATGGGCGCAGGTATAGGCGAACTGCATGCAACGCTGGCTGCCCAGGGCGTCACGCCATCGGGCCCCTGGTTCACGCATCACCATCGCGCGCCGACCGACACTTTCGATTTTGAAATCTGCCTGCCGGTCGACACTGACATTGTGCCGTCCGGCCGCGTCAGGCCCGCCAAACGCTCTGCCATGAAGGTCGCAAGCACGACCTATCGTGGGGGCTACGAAGGCCTCGGCAACGGTTGGGGGCAGTTCATAATGCAGTTGAATGATCAGGGCGTCGCCACCACGGACGAGCTTTGGGAGACCTATGAGGTCGGTCCGGAGTCGGGACCAGACTCGAGCCAGTACCGTACCCTCCTGCGCAAACCCCTCAAATAGGGCCTATTCCCATGTCTTCCATGATTATAAGGACCGTGGGCCGGCTCAATGCCGCCCTGCCCTCCGACACCCAGATCCGCCTGACGCGCACCTTCGACGCGCCGCGCCAGATGGTCTGGGACGCGCATACCAAGCCGGACCTGATCCGGCGCTGGCTGCTGGGGCCGCCAGGCTGGACCATGCCGGTATGCGACGTCGACCTGCGCGTCGGCGGCAAGTACCGCTATGAGTGGCACGGCGAAGGCGGCAAGACCATGGCGATGAGCGGCGTCTACAACGTCATCGAAGCGCCCAGCCATATTGCCGACCAGCAGGTCTTCGACGACGACTGGACGAAGGGCTCAGCGGATGGCGACATGCACCTGGTCGAACGGGACGGCGTCACCGAACTGACCTTGACCATCACCTATGCATCCCGGGAAACGCGCGACATGGTCGCCTCTTCACCGATGATGGAGGGCATGGAGGCTGGTTACACGCGCCTGGACGACCTCTTGGGCGCATAACTGAGTTGCGAGTTGCAAGTGGCTTTTCAATGGCCGCTTGCAACCGATGTCTCAATAGCTCAGGTCGAATCCGATCCGCACCGACCGGGGCTGGGTATAATTCGACGGCCGGCCGTAATGGGCGTCGACCGCGCCGGCCGGTGCACCGTCATAGGTGGCGTAGCGCGTGACCACGCTGCGGATATCGAACAGGTTGAAGACATCGGCGCGCAAGACCAGCTTGCCTCTGGGGAGGACGGTTTGCGGCACGGTATAGCGCAGGGACGCATCGACATTGCGCACCCAGTCGGATTTCAGTCCCTTGCCCATCGGCGCGGGCTGGCCGCCGCAATAGTGGAAGACCGTATAGGGCGAAACGCCGTCGGGGTCGTCACCCAGGCAACTGAACCGCGTCGGCGACTGGACCATGATGTTAAACCCGCCCAGTAACTGCGGCGTGAAGGCATAGCTGCCCCAGACCTTCAGGCTGTGCGTTGGATTACCGGGCAGCAGACCCACGGCGTAGTCTTCGGTATTGGGCGTGTCCCAGCGGAAGGTCGCGCCGGCATCCGTCTGAACGCCGTTGCCGAACTCGGTCACTGTGCCGCTGTAATTGCCGTAGAGCTTGGACAGTGTGTACGAGCCCTGCACACCCCACTTTCCATCGAAGGTGCGTTTGAAGTCGAAGACGAGCGCGGTATATTCACGTTTCGCGTCGGCGAAATGCCCCAGCTGTTCGGCCGTAAGCGTGATGGTGCGCGCTTGCGTTTCACCCGGCAGCGGTTCCTTGAGCCGGATAGTGACGTCGTGGTCGCCAACGTTCCAGACATAGTAGCTGTTGGAGATTTCGCCGGACTCATATTGCGAGGCGTCGAGACCGTTGGCGGTCAGGTAGTCGATGATGGCCGGGCCGAACTCGG
>CBIHPL010000567.1:0-2381 GCA_966212005.1 uncultured Asticcacaulis sp. | reverse complement strand
TGGCGTCCTGGTCGCCCAGCCAGTCCGACCCCTTGACGGTGTCGTACATGTGCCATTCCCACTTGTCCTCGCCCATGTTTCCGAGCGAAGCGGCGACGCCGCCCTGGGCCGCGACCGTGTGCGACCGCGTCGGGAAAACCTTGGTGATACAGGCGGTCTTGAGACCGGCCTGGCCGGCGCCCAACGCCGCACGAAGGCCGGAGCCGCCCGCGCCGACGACGACGACGTCGTATTCGTGATTGATGATATTGTACTTGCCGGCAGCCATTTACGCCCCCTGATACACGAGATAGAGCGCGCCAAGGCTGCCGATCAGGACAGCGGCGCTCAGGAGAAAGGTGAGGAAGATCGACACGCCGCGCATCGGGCCTTGCAGATAGTCATCGATGATGACCTTCACGCCCATATACATGTGCCATACGGCAAGCACGATGCTGACGGCGATCGCGGCCATGTTGAAGGGGTTCTTGACGAAGGTCAGGGCGGCATCGAAGCCGCCGCCCGCGATCTGCCAGGCGCCCCAGGCCGCCCACAGGGTCAATGGGATCAGGGCCAGCGAGGTAAAGCGTTCGGCCAGCCATTCACCGGCGCCGTGCTTTTCGGATGTTTTCCAGCTTTGTGCCGAACGGGTCGAAGCGTCGTTCTTGGCGAGGGCTTCCTTAGTGCTCACAGCGACACCACTACCTTTCCGGATGCGAACAGAACCGCCCAGAAGGCGATGGTGAGGGCGACGCCCAGAAGCATGGTCCAGGTCGCCAGCGCGTCGGCGTCCTTGGGCTTGAAGCTGAGACCCAGATCCCAGATCAGGTGGCGCAGGCCGCCGGTCAAATGGACGAAGCCGGCGAGGCTGAGGCCGAACCAGACCAGCAGGCCGAACGGCGAGGCGGCGTACTGGACGAACACAGTATAGGTCTCGCGTCCCAGCGCCAGGCAGACCAGCCAGGCGGCGATCAGGACGATGCCGGCAACCGAGGCCGAACCCGTAACGCGGTGCAGGATCGAGCTGAGCATGGTGACATGCCAGCGCCAGATCTGAAGGTGGGGGGAAAGCGGCCGAGGTGGCGTGGTGTTGGACATGTGCAGAGCCCTGGACCCATAGGTTCTAAGCGACAAACTGTAAAATCTGTGTGACCGGAATGTTACCGGGCGACAAAGTCGGGGCCTTTTTAGCCCCAAAGGGTGTCATGTCAATAAAGCAATGCCGTCGGAAAGGTCTTTTTGCCTTATCCAGCATGTGGTTGCGACAGGTTCTCAATTTCCGCCGCAACCACATGCTGGATAAGGCGAGCAATCGGACGCGCTGATTCACCCGCCAAAGCTTCGACAAAATCCTGTTGTTCACTTGTCAGGTGAATGAATTCTTAAGGGACGGGCAGTTAAGCCTAATGTCGCGGTAATGCCGCGCCTGGGCATCCGGCCTTTATGCGAGTGAGTGATTGAACGTGCTTTCTGTTCTGCTGATGGGCGCCGCGCTGCTGGCGCAAGACGGAGTGTCTCAAAACGAATCCGGTGCGGTGCGCGTCGAAGCCTATTCCCGCGACTACGAAGGCCCCCAAAGCGACGCTGAAGCGCGCTATGACTCCAACATTCTCTCGGCCTATTCATCGAAGCTCGGCCAGATGGAAGGCTCGTGGGAAGTGTCGTCCGCCGACGGCCGCAAGCTGATCGGCCTGGAACTGCGCAATGAAGGCGGTGCGCGCGGCAGCCTTGAAGGCGCCTGGCGCTCCATGACCGCCGGTCTCGGCCTCAATGAAACCGGCTTTGTCGCTGACATCAGCCTGGTGGGCAACGAGATGGAGGTCAATTACTTCCAGGGGCGTGCCCGCTCCCCGACCATCCTGCATCTGCGTAAAGAAACCGATGGCCGCTGGCGCGGTACCATGATGGACGTTGCCGGGCGTAAGGTGCCCGTGATCATGGCGCGCGCCGCGGTACGCTAAGTTGCGCTTCAAGTTTCGGGCGCAACAGCTCGTGACGAATATCGGCCGCAATGCAGCAAACACTTGCCCTCCGCGCCATCAGGGTTTAGATGGCCGCAGTTTTTATATAGCTGCATGCAGAGGGAGTTCTCATGGCGCGGGCGAAAATTGCTTTGATTGGTGCGGGCATGATCGGGGGCACTCTGGCCCACATCTGCGCGCGTGAGGAACTGGGCGATGTCGTCCTGTTCGACATCACCGAAGGCGTGCCGCAGGGCAAGGCGCTGGATATCGCCGAAGCCACGACAGTGTTTGGTTCCGACGTCGCGCTGAAGGGTGCCACCGAATATGCGGACATCGCCGACGCCGACGTCTGCATCGTCACCGCCGGTGTGCCGCGCAAGCCCGGCATGAGCCGCGACGACCTGCTGGGCATCAACCTGAAGGTCATGAAGGCCGTCG
>CBIHPL010000566.1:0-2387 GCA_966212005.1 uncultured Asticcacaulis sp. | reverse complement strand
AGATCGTGCAGGTCGATGCCGCTAAAGTCTATGCCGAGCCCGTCCGCCCGATTGGTCACGGCATGGATGGCCGTGACGGCGACATGCTCGATCTGGAAGACGTCACCGGCAAACGCGTCGTCGAGACCGAGCTGGCGCGCAACATCATCATCCGCGACGAAAACGCCATGGCCGCGCTTGAGGTCATGAGCCGTTTCGCCGTCGATCCGCGCCTGCTGATCTACCTGCCTCCGACTATGTCGCCGCCGGAAACGTCGGCGCTCGATGGCTGGCTGGAACACCCCGCCGAGGCCTTTGCCTACTACCGCAAGCAGGGCATCGACCGCGTCATCGCCCAGGAAAAGCACATGGGTTCGCGCGCCATCGCCGTCTTCGGCCGCGACGAAGACGCCGTACGCAAGCGCTTCGGTACGGAAGGGGCGGGGCTGGGGACTGTTTATACCCGCACTGGCCGCGCCTTTTTCGCCGACAAGGCGCTGGAGCAGGCGTTTCTGGCTAAGCTGGTCGCTGCGGCGGATACGGCCGGGATATGGGACAGTCTCGGCACCGATTGGCTGTGCCTGGACACCGAGCTTCTGCCGTGGTCGGCCAAGGCCCTGGCGTTGCTGGAGCAGCAATATGCTCCGGTTGGCGCCTCTGCGACGCACGTCCTGCCGATCGCCGCCCAACTGCTGGCGAAAGCCGGCCAGGGCGAAATGGCGGCCAAGATGCGCGACCGGGCGGACATGGCCGTTGCCTATCGCGACGCCTATCGCCGCTATTGCTGGGACGTCCAGTCGGTCCATGACTATAAAATCGCGCCGTTCCATGTCCTGGCGCATGAAGAATCTTTCAACCTGGGACGCGACCACCTGTGGCACCTCGGTGTCATCGACCAGCTGTGTGCGGCCGAACCGGCCTTCATCAAGGCGACGGCGCGGCGGGTGATCGACCTGGGCGACGACGCGCAGGTCCTCGACGCCACCGCCTGGTGGGAAACGGAGATCGCCGCCGGCATGGAAGGCATGGTCGTCAAGCCGCTCGATTTTACGGTCAAGGGCGCCAAGGGCCTGATCCAGCCGGGCGTCAAATGCCGCGGCCGCGAATATCTGCGCATCATCTACGGCGCCGAATATACCACGCCCGAGCACCTGACGCGGCTGAAGGCGCGCAACGTCGGCGCCAAGCGCTCCCTGGCCCAGCGCGAATTCGCCCTGGGGCATGAGGCGCTGAAACGCTTTGTCGCCGGAGAACCGCTGTATCGCGTCCACGAAGCCGTCTTCGGCGTCCTGGCGCTGGAAAGCGAACCTGTGGATCCCAGACTCTGAGGAAATGCCTATGAGAACGATCATGCGCATGACCTTCGGCTCGCACCTGTACGGCACGGCCACGGCGGAGTCCGACCTCGACGTCAAGGCCGTCTACCTGCCGGCCGCCCGCGATATCCTGTTGCAACAGGTGCGGGCGGCGGTCACCGGTCAGCGTGAGAAAGCCAAGGGCGAGAAGAACACATCGGACGATGTCGACTTCGAAGCCTATTCCCCGGCCAAGTTCCTGAGCCTGCTGGCCGAGGGGCAGACGGTCGCGCTCGACATGCTGTTTGCGCCGGACAGCGCCATGCTGGACGCGCCCGATCCGCTGTGGTTCGAGGTCAAGGCGCTGGCGCCGCGCCTGTTCAGCCGCAGGACGACCGGCTTTGTCGGCTATTGCCGCCAGCAGGCGCGCAAGTATGGCGTCAAGGGCGAACGATTGGCGGCGGTGCGCCTGGCGCTCGACGGTTTGCGCGATATCGAAGCGCGGCATGGCTCTAACGAAAAGCTTGAGGTTGCAGCCGAAGAGATTTCCGTGTTGGCTGCAGCACATCCGCTGTTGAACGTCGTGCAACTGCCGGAAGCGTCAGGCTTCATCGCCACCTATTTCGATGTCGCCGGCAAGAAGGCGATCTTTTCGGCGTCGACCAAGGCCGCGCGGTCGATGGCAGAGAACCTCTATAACGAATTCGGCGAACGCACGCGCGCCGCCGAGGCGAACCATGGCGTCGACTGGAAGGCGATGTCGCACGCCGTCCGCATCGCACGCCAGGCGGTCGAGTTTCTGGAGACGCGCCAGGTGACCTTTCCGCGTCCCGAGGCAGCGCACCTGCTGGCGATTAAGCGCGGCCAGATCCCCTACGAAGTGGTCGGCGAAGAGATCGAGACCCTGCTTGAAGCGGTCGAACAGGCGGCGCTCAATTGCGACCTGCCTGACGCTCCGCCCGACGGGTTGGCCGACGATTTTATCGCCGATCTCCACGGCCGGATCGTCCGGGGAGAACTGTCGTGATTGCGGCGTCGCAAGTGTCGCCCGAAGCCACCGCCTATATCCGCCAACGCCTTGACGCACTTGCAGAAGCGGAAGGCGTGCGCTTC
>CBIHPL010000565.1:0-2388 GCA_966212005.1 uncultured Asticcacaulis sp. | reverse complement strand
CGCTCGAATGGACCGTTGCGCTCGCCGACTGGCAATCGCGTCTGCGGGCCATGCGGCTCCTGACCCTGGGCGAGCCTGACGACGCGTTGCTGGAAGCCATACTACCCACCCTGTTCGCGCAGCGCGCCATTTCTCCGTCGCCTGACGCCATCGCCTATATCGCCAGCCGCGCCGACCGTTCGGTCACGGCCCTTCAAAAAATTGTCACAGAGCTGGAGCACTATGTAAATGGGCGCGCCTTCACCCGAAGCCTGGCGCGCGACTTCTTCGAACACAGTCAAAGCCTGCCGTTCGGCGAAACCGAAAGTGACGGCAGCTAAAGCTGTTTTCTTAAGGCTTTGGCGTTAAATTGGCGTTATAGTTAAAGCCTTCTCCGCAACCTCCTTCTGGCCTTCCCGTTTCATGACCGATTCCAGCGCCGCTATCGTCCCTTCCGAACCCGACGCCGACGCGTTGGCCGAAGCCCAGGCGGGTCTGAGCGAGCCTGTTCCAGCCAAGCCCGAAATCATTGATTTATCGCAGCTGGAACGACTGGGCGGCGCCTTCTACATCAACCGCGAACTGTCGTGGCTGGCCTTCAACAAGCGCGTCATCGAAGAAGCGGAAAATCCGAACCATCCCCTGCTGGAACGCCTGCGCTTCCTGTCGATATCAGCCAATAACCTCGACGAATTCTACATGGTGCGCGTCGCCGGCCTGCAGGGTCAGGTCCGCGAACGCGTCCGCGTTTTGTCCGAAGACGGCCACACGCCGGCCGAACAGCTTGAGTCGGTCAATCGCGTGGCCAGTCAGCTGATGGCCAAGCAGCAGGCCATCTGGCTCAAGATCCGCGACGAGATGGAAGAGTCAGGGCTTACGGTTCTAGACCCGCAGGACGTCAACAAGACGGACAAGGCCTGGCTGGACCGCGAATTCGACAGCCAGCTGTTCCCCGTCCTGACACCGATGGCGATCGACCCGGCACATCCCTTCCCGTTTATCGCCAATCTCGGCTTCTCGATCGTGCTGAAACTGGTGCGGCGCTTCGACATGAAGTCTATGTACGCCCTCGTTCCGATCCCCAACGGCGTCAAGCGCTTCTGGGAAATCGAAACGGCGCGAAAGACCGCGGACGGCAGCCCGGCCAAACGCAAGTTCATCAGCCTCGAAAACTTCGTCTCCCTGTTCATTCACCGGCTCTTCCCGGGCTTCGACATCGCCGGACGGGGGCTGTTCCGAATCCTGCGCGATTCCGACATCGAGTTGGAAGAAGAAGCCGAAGACCTGGTCCGTGAATTCGAGGCCTTGATCAAGCAACGCCGCCTGGGGAGCGTGGTGCGTGTCGAGATCGACGCCGGCATGCCTGACGACCTGCGCGCCTTCATCCTGGAACAGCTGCACGTCGCGCCCAAGGACGAGGTCCAGATTAACGGGATCCTGGGCATGGCCGAGCTATCCAAGCTGATCCCGTCCGATCGCAATGATCTTAAGTTCCGGCCGTTCGAGCCACGGTTCCCCGAACGTATTCGCGACAATGGCGGCGATATGTTCAATTCCATTCGCGAAAAGGATATTCTGGTCCACCATCCGTTCGAGAGCTTCGACGCGGTTGTCCAGTTCCTGCGCCAGGCCGCCCGTGACCCGAACGTCATCGCCATCAAGCAGACGCTTTATCGCACCTCAAAGGACTCGCCTATCGTCGCGGCCCTGATCGAAGCCGCCGAGCAAGGCAAGAACGTCACCGCCCTGGTCGAAATCAAGGCGCGCTTCGATGAGGAAGCAAACCTGCGCTGGGCGCGCGCGATGGAACAGGCCGGGGTCCACGTCGTCTATGGCTTCGTCGAATACAAGACCCACGCCAAGCTGTCGGTCGTCGTCCGCCGCGAAGGCGACGGATTGCGGACCTACTGTCACTTCGGCACCGGCAATTATCACCCGATCACAGCCAAGGTCTATACCGACCTCAGCCTGTTCACGACCAATGCGGAGATGTGCCGGGACGCCACGCGCGTCTTTAATTTCATTACCGGCTACGCACGCCCCGAGGTGATGGAGAAGCTCTACTTCTCACCCGTTACACTAAAACTTGGCCTGATGCATCTGATCGATCAGGAGGTCCTGAATGCCAGGGCGGGTAAGCCGGCGCAGATCTGGGCGAAACTGAACGCTCTTGTCGATCCCTTCGTCATCAAGAAACTGTACCAGGCCAGCCAGGCCGGAGTACAGATCGACCTGGTCGTGCGGGGCATCTGCTGCCTGCGCCCGGGAGTGCCGGGCGTGTCGGACAATATCCGCGTCAAGTCGATCGTCGGCCGTTTCCTGGAACATTCGCGCATCGTCTGTTTCGCCAACGGCCAGGCTATGCCGTCGGACCAGGCCCGCGTCTTCATCTCGTCGGCCGACTGGATG
>CBIHPL010000564.1:0-2389 GCA_966212005.1 uncultured Asticcacaulis sp. | reverse complement strand
CGGCCGCTGCCACAGGGGCAGGCGTGCGCAGGAAGGCCGGCAGGTCATCGCGAATGACAGGCTGCTCAGGAGCGGCCTCTGCCTGCGGTGCCGGGCGGCTGGCGGGACCACCAAGCGGTTCCGTAGAGGCAATGAATCCATTGCCCTGCGGCGCGTTTACATTCTGCTCCTGCTCGCTCAGGCGTTGCTGGCGGCGGCGCTCATAGCGCTCGCGGCGGCTTTCACGGCGGCCACCTTCGAATTCGCCCAGAGTTTCTTCGCCTTCGCCGCGGGGTTCGAAGACGCGAGGTTCGCGGGCCTCATAAGGCTGGCGGTCGCCACGGTTGTTGTCGCGATTTCCATTGTCGCGGTCGCGGTCGCGGTTACGGTCATTGCGGTCGCGGTTACGATCGTTGCGGTCACGGTCGCGGTTGCGGTCGTTACGATCGAAGCGGTCGCGATTGCGGCCATTGTCGCGTGTATCGCGGTCCTCGAAGGCTGGCTGTTCGCCTTCGCCAGGGACGACGGTTTCGGCTTCGGCCTCATTGGTTTCCGCCACTTCGATATCGTCATCGAAGTCGTCGTAACCGTTGGAGAACGGATCACGCTGGACGAATTCCGATACCGGACGCGTCGGCTGCATCTGACGGATCAGGCGGAAGTAATGCTCGGCGTGTTGCAGGTGGTTTTCGGCAAGGACGCGGTCGCCCGACGCATTGGCATCGCGCGCCAGCTGCTGATATTTTTCGTAAATCGTCTGGGCGTTGCCGCGGACCTTGGTGCCTTCCGGACCGTTCGACTCATAGGCCCGGTTCGGATTGTTCTGGTTGCCAGAGGGTTTGCGGTTACGGCTGCGTTGCCGTTTCATGCCCCTGAAATCTTTCATGTGATGCGACTTCTCTCTACGCTCCGTCCGGTTCTTTGCGGGACGGCGAAATGTCATAAATGTCTGCACAGGTGCCGCTGGTGACCTTCAGCATAAAAGCGGGCTTCAACCTTGCATTTTGTCTTGTGCTTTTGTGGCCAGGCGCATGGACCGCTTTACGGTCCGGATATATCGGGCGCCTGAGCCCTTTACCCCGTGCCACGATATTGCCCGCGACTTTCTTAAGAAAGTATGTCGGATAACAATCGCGATGGGGGAAGACATATTATGATTAGCGGAACAATGCTGTTCTGCCAAGTCCATTTTTCATTGCTACGGTTTTTTCCCGACGACAACGCGCGGAAGGTTCGACAGGTCCAGATAGGTGGAAATGTCATCAAATCCCGCTTTTTTCATAAGGTCTTCAACCTCTTGCGACTGATCGAAGCCGATCTCAAGCCAGGCGCGGCCACCCGGCTTCAGCAGGCGGAAGATTTCGGGCGCCAGTTCCACATAGGCGTCCAGACCCGATTCGCCGCCATCGAGCGCCAGATGCGGGTCGTGATGCCGCACTTCGGGCTCAAGGGTGGGAATCACGTCGCTGCGGATATAGGGCGGGTTGGACGCCACGAAGTCGAACGATTCGTCGGCCAGACCCGACCCCCAAGAGGTGCGTAAAAAAGCGGCACGCCCGCCAAGGCCCAGGCCGGCCGCATTGTCGCGCGCCACGGCCAGCGCCTCTTCGGAGACGTCGGTACCCACGCCCTTGGCGGCGGGGCGTTCGGCCAGGACCGACAGCAGGATGGCGCCGGAGCCGACACCGAGATCGGCCAGGGTGAACGACTCATTTTCCTGCGTCGTCTTCAGGATCATGTCGACGATCACCTCGGTTTCCGGGCGGGGGATCAGGACGTGTTCGTTGAGGTTGAGCAGCAGCTTCCAGAAGCCCTTGCGGCCGAGGATCCGCGCCACCGGCTCGCGCTTTTCGCGGCGGCTGAGGTAAGTGTCGAGCGTTGCTTCCTGCTCTGCCGTCAGCTCGCGATAGGGATCGGTGATGATGTCGGTGCGCGTCGCGCCGGTGGCCGCTTCCAGCAGCAGGCGGGCGTCGATGGCGGGGCTGTCGATGTTGCGGGCCTTGAGGCGTTGCTGCGCTCCGGTCCAGGCTTTGACAAGTGTGGTCATGGCAGGGAGTTTACTAATCAGTTGAAATACTTGGCGACGAGCATGTAGTTGACATCGGTATCGTCCGACAAGCTCCATTTGTCGCTCAGGGGGTTATAGCTCACACCAACGGCAGGTTCGGCGGTCAGCGGCGTGTCGGCCAGAAAGTCGTGGATTTCAACCGGCGAAAGGAACTTGTTCCAGTCGTGCGTGCCGGCCGGCACCCAGCGCAATATGTATTCGGCGCCGACGATCGCAAGGGCGTGACTCTTGAGCGTGCGGTTGAGGGTGGCGCAGACCAGGATGCCACCGGGCTTGACCAGCGAGGCGCAGGTTTGCAGGAAGCTCTTCGGATCGGTGACGTGCTCTATCTCGGCAGCTCGC
>CBIHPL010000563.1:0-2398 GCA_966212005.1 uncultured Asticcacaulis sp. | reverse complement strand
AGACTGCTGCCTGAAAAGTCGTCGCTGCGTTCATAGGGAGCGTGCGGCGTCTGTGCGGTTTTCGACGCGGGCTTGACCCATGTGCGCGGTGTCCGCCCCAGATTGCCGGGCAGGCCGAAATAGGGCCAGCCGTCCTTCCAGGTGATCGGCGACAGGCTGGTCAGACGCCCGACGGAGTTATAATCCATCATCGAAAAGCCCCACCATTCGCCGTTTTCGCCCTGGACGAGACCGCCCTGGTGCAGGGACATGCGGCCGTCCGGCGCCGGATTTGGCGGGTTGAGCTTAAATGGGCCTGCGTCGTTGCGCCCCCAGATGTCCGCCAGGCGATAGCCTTGCATCAGCCCGAAATCCTCATCGATGCTGATGGCCTTGTTGACTTCATAAGGACCATTGATGGTGTCGGCGCGTGCGGCAGGCATGCGCATCCGCCCTTCGTACCATGCCGAGGTAATGAAGTACTTGCCGTTGAACTTGTAGAAATGCAGGCCTTCGCCCATGCCGGCGCTGGCTGGAATAATCTCGCGCTCGGTGCCCGGCACGGCGTCCAGAAGGTCGTCCGTCAGTTGCACCATCTTGATGCCCTGATAGCCCCAGATGGCGTAGGCCTTGCCATCATCGTCGAACAGTACCGACAGGTCGTGGAAGGACTGCTTCATCTCCTGCCGCGTCCACGGCCCCTTGGGATCCGTGGCGGTAAACAGCTGCGTCCTCTGGCCATTGACGTTGCTGAAGATGTAGAAGGTGCCGTTGTGATAGCGCAGGCACGGCGCCCAGATTCCCTGGCCGTAGATCGACTTGCCGTCCTCCAGCCGGAACTGCGGCCCCAGATCCAGCTTGTCGAGGGCGTAGGTCAGGAAGGTCCAGTTGACCAGGTCCTTCGAATGCAGGATCGGCACACCCGGCATGGCGTGCATGGTCGTGCCGGTCATGTAGTAGTCATCACCGACGCGGATGATGTCGGGGTCGGAAAACTCGTCGTAGAACAAAGGGTTGGTAAAGGTGCCGTTGCCGTTATCGGCTGTCCAGGTTTTTGGCCAGGTCTTGACCGGCTCCGCCGCCATCGCCGTCCCGGCCAATATCACACCTGCCAGCACAGCCGTGAGCATCGTTCGCATATTCTGTCTCCCTGTTTTTTGGGGAGACTAGGTCAGATAACCGCGCGCCTCAATCCCTTATGTCTGACAATTATACGACACGCAAAAATTTACCGCTGATACTTTACACAGATTCCTATTCCTCTATATATGCACCTCTTCCGGCGGACCCCTAGAGTTCATCGCAACGCTGCTAACGCCGGTCTGGGTTTAACACTATCAATCGGGGTACCGAAGTGGATCAATACACTTCCGCCCTGGACCTAGTCCGCAAGCAGCCTCCGGAACGTCCCGTCGCCCTCGTGCGTCGTGCGCCCGTAACTGTTGCGGCGCAATGGTTCCAGGCCAATTTCAAAGGCGACCTGTTCTACGCAGTCAAGGCGAACCCTTCGCCGTGGGTGCTTGAGACGCTTTGGGCCGCCGGCGTCCGCTCCTTCGACGTCGCCTCGCTGAACGAAGTCCAGCTGGTCCGTGCGACCCTGCCGTCAGCGCGCCTGGCCTTCATGCACCCTGTCAAGAGCCGTGTCGCCATTGCCCAGGCCTATTTCGACTATGGCGTCCGCACCTTCAGCCTCGATACCCACGAAGAGCTGGCCAAGATCCTGTCCGCGACCGGCAATGCCAAGGACCTGAACCTGATCGTTCGCCTGGCGACATCAGGCGAAGGTTCCAACCTGCCGCTGACCAACAAGTTCGGCGCCCAGAGCCATGAAGCCCCGTCGCTGCTGATGGCGACGCGTCAGGCGACCTCGGGCCTGATGGGCGTGTCGTTCCATGTCGGCTCGCAATGCATGCGCCCGACGGCCTATGCCGCAGCCATGGCGTCAGCCTCGCGCAGCCTCGTCCGAGCCGGCGTCTTTGCCGACGTCGTCGATGTCGGCGGCGGCTTCCCGTCGGTCTATCCAGGCATGGTGCCGCCGGCGCTTTCCGAATACATGGACGTCATCAACCGCGCCTTCGACGAAATGAAGGTGCACGAGGAAACCCAGCTGTGGGCCGAACCCGGCCGCGCCTTGGTTGCCGAATCGACCTCGGTCCTGACCAAGGTCGAGCTGCGCAAGGGCGACGCGCTCTACCTCAATGACGGTTCCTACGGCAACCTGTTCGACGCCACCCACGCCAAGTGGCCCTTCCCCGTGCGCCTGCACCGTCAGGACGACGCCGAGTCGGAGACGCTCAAGCCCTTCCGCTTCTATGGCCCGACCTGCGATTCGATCGATTCCATGCCCGGTCCGTTCTGGCTGCCGGCCGATGTCGATGAAGGCGACTATGTCGAAATCGGTATGCTGGGCGCCTATGGC
>CBIHPL010000562.1:0-2404 GCA_966212005.1 uncultured Asticcacaulis sp. | reverse complement strand
CTGAACCTGCCCATCACGATCGACAATGGCGGCAAGCCGGAACTCATGGGCGGTTTCCTGGAACTGCGCGGCGAGTCGATGAACCGTCAGCCGACCCAGCGCGCCTATCTGTGGCGCGTCGACCCGGCGACCGGCGCGGGCAAGATGATCGACGACGGCGGCGGCGATCTCGACCGCGAATTCCGTTTTCCCGACGACTGGCTGATCGGCCCGGACGGCGCCGTTCTCGCGCGTAGCCTGTACCAGTACGGGACCCAGACCTTTTCTATTCAGGTCCGGGATGGCAAGACGTGGAAACCGATCCTGTCGCGCAAGGTGGCACGGAATCTCGACGCCTTCGCGCCGCAGATGGCGGGCCTGGGACGGGACGGCCGCACCATTCTTATCATCGACCGCGACGCGGACGGCGTCTACCGCTATCACGAAGTGTCGCCGGAAGGCGAACTGTCCGCGGCGCTCAATCCCGGTGACGCCACGACCGACCGGCCGATTTTCCATCCGCAGACCAGGAGACTGGCCGGCTTCGTCAGCCAGAAGGAAATGCCGGCCTACACCTTCTTCGATGCAGGGATGGCCAAGGTCTATGCCGCCGCCCAGGATGCTGCTCCCGGCCAGGCCGTCAGGGTCGTGGCCATGGCGAACGATCCACGCAAGCTGATACTGTCGACCCACGGCGACGTCGAAGCGGGCAACTACTACTTTCTTAACCTGACCGATGGCAGCTATGTCGATCTCGGCAACGACCATGCGGCCGTCCCGGCCGAATGGATCGCCCGCCAGTCCGTGATCAGCTACAAGAGCCGGGACGGTCTGGACATCCATGCCGTCCTCACCCTGCCGTCCAAGCCGCTGGATGAAAACCTTCCGATCGTCGTCCTGCCGCACGACGGCCCGGACGGCCATGACGCGCTGGGTTTCGACTGGCTGGCGCAATCGATCGCCTCGCGCGGCTTCGCGGTCCTGCAACCCAATTTTCGCGGCTCGAACAATGCCGGCCCTGCCTTTACCTCCGCCGGCGACGGCCAGTGGGGAAGCGGTATGCTGAATGACATGGCCGATGGCGTACGCTACCTGGCGGATGAAGGGATCGGCGACGCCAAACGCGCCTGTATCGTCGGCAGAGGGTACGGTGGCTACGCCGCCCTGTCCGGCGCCATTTCTGGCGACAATACCTATCGCTGCGCGGTGTCGATCGGCGGAATTTCCGATGTCGCCGAATACAAGAGCTGGTACTCGGAGCACCGCTCGCGGCCCGACCCGGACGAACTGGGAGCCCTGGAGCCTGACACGGCTTATCCGCGCGCCTTCAAGGTTACGGAAAAATCCTACGTGCGGCTGAAACGCCGTCTGGGGACGGCCGACCTTGCCGGCATATCGCCGATCAACCGGGTCGAGGGCGCTGTGCCGACCCTGCTGATCCACCCTGAGGCCGACAGGGAAGTCCCGGCGCAGCAAAGCCGCATCATGCGCGATGCCGGCAAGGGCCGGATCCAGTACCTGCAGCTGACCGACTGCGATCACGATCTGACGACCGAGACGTGCCGCCTGCAAGCGGCTCAGGCCGTGACGGATTTTCTGCTGAAGTACAATCCGTAGGAAATCGCCTTAAGGGGGAGTCTTTTTCCGGCACTGCACAATCAGCGTTTGCCAATACCGTCACGAGTGATTAACACTTGTCCGCGAATAGCACTGCCGATGGGCGACGGCGTGCGTGCGCGTAAGTCTTGGACAGGCAGACCACGTATATGACAGCTCGTGACGACGTTATCACGCCCGCATCGCCAAGCCATGCGCCCACGGCGCGCGCGACGCTGGACGAGGTGATCGTCACCGAACGGCTTTATGAGCGGCCAAGCCGCCCCGCCGACTTCAAGCTGGAAAATCAGGCGCTGACGGCGCTGATCGAAGTCATGAGCCAGGCGCCGGACGTCGTCCTGCAAAAGCTGGCGGACACCGCCCTGTCCCTGTGCAACGCCGGGTCCGCCGGAATCAGCATCGCCGAAACGGACGGACCGGAAGACGTCTTCCGCTGGCATGCCACGGCGGGCCATTACAAACAGTACCTCGGCGGCACCATGCCGCGCCATTTCAGCCCGTGCGGCGCCGTGCTCGAACACGACGCGCCGCTGCTCATGGTCAACATGGTCAGGTATTACGACTATGTCTCGGTCCTGGAAGCCCCGCCCCACGAAGCTCTGCTCGTCCCTTTCTACAGCAGGGGCGAGGCCATTGGCACACTGTGGGTCGTCGCCCATGACGGCACGCCCGTGGTGCTGGGGGTCGTGCTCAGCGCCACCAATCCGTACTTCATCCTGTGGTGGGCAACGGCGGGCGCCACCTACGTCGCGCTCTCGCGTGGCGCCGGGCGCGCCGGCCTGGGCGCGTTCTACGCCGGCCACATCCT
>CBIHPL010000561.1:0-2416 GCA_966212005.1 uncultured Asticcacaulis sp. | reverse complement strand
AAGCGTGCACTAAACTCACGGGGCGTGGGGCCTGCGGCCCCAAGTCTTCCTAAAACCAAAGAAAAAGCCTGGCCTTTTGGGGCCAGGCTTTTTCTTCGCTATCAGCAAAGTTTGTGGGGGCACGGATCCCACGCCCGTAAGCTTTACGTCAGCGGGACAAAACCGCCGTAGATCATGCGCTTGCCGTCGAATGGCATTTCCATCTTCGCCATCTCCGGATCGTTCATCATTTCCTTTGTCGCCGCATCACGCGTCGCCTTGTCCGGCCATTCGATCCACGAAAAGACGACGACCTCGCCTTCTTCCAGCTTCACCGCCATCGGGAAAGAGGTCAGCTTGCCATCCGGCACATCGTCGCCCCAGCAATCGACCGTCTTCAACCCGCCGAGCTTCTTGCAATAGTCCGCATAGCCTTTGGACATTTCTATATACTTGTCTTTATTGGCGGCAGGCACGGCCGCGACAAATCCATCGATATACATGATTGGCTCCCTAAAGAGATTGGGGGGTGAGGTGGGCGCCCACACCTACCCGCCGGGGCATGTCAGGAACAGTCAGCATTGCCGACATAGCAGACACAACAGCGTTATCCGTGAATGACCGCGCTGAATTCTGCGATCACCTGGCGATAGCTGTCGCGCTTGAAATGGACGACGCGGTCGATGACGCTGTCCAGCGCACACCACTCCCAGCGCGAAAACTCCTGCTCGTGATGGGCAGTGAGGTCGATCTCGTTGTCGTCGCCGGTAAAACGCATGGCGTACCACACCTGTTTCTGGCCGATGAAGTTGCGGCCGATGCGTCCCTGGGCCAGCACTTCCGGAGGGAAGTCGTAATAGATCCAGTCGACCGTCCGGGCAGCGATTTCGACCGAACGGATGCCCGTTTCCTCATAAAGTTCGCGCAATGCCGCGGCTTCCAGGTCCTCGCCCTCATCCACGCCACCTTGCGGAAACTGCCAGCTATGGTCGCCGGTCATGCCGAAGCGATGACCCAGCCACACCTTGCCTTCACCGTTGAACACGACGATGCCGACATTGGGGCGATAATTCTTGGGCGACTCGGACATTAGTGCTTGAGCAGGGCGGAGGCGGGAGCGAGCTGTACGCCGCGGCCATCCAGTTCCTGTGTCCACTTCAATGCCACAGCCACCGTCACCGGGTAGGCGAAACCAGTGCCGAGCGCTGCGCCGCGCGATTTGGCCTGCTGCTCAAGGCCCATCAGCTGGGCATTGATTGCCGTAGCGTTGATCTGACTGTCGACGACGCGGTCGGCCGAAGCCCGGCCCCAGGCGCCGCCGGTACCGCGCAACTGGCCGTCGTCGATAAAGGCGATGCCCCGGGCTTGCAGGTTCTGCATGAAGGTGCCGAGCGCCGCCTTGTCTTTAAAGAAGGCGCCGCCCTGATAGTTCGACAGGGCAAAATAACCGCTGGCGCGGCTCATGACCCAGTTCATGCGCGCCATCAGGTCTTCCATGCGGCTGTTGGCCATAAGGGTCTGGGGGCCGGTGTCGTTGTCGGGATAGTTGGTCGGCTGCATGGGCACTTCGACGATGACCTCATGGCCGTTGGCGCGCGCCAGATCGATCCAGCCCTGCAGACCGGGTGTGTAGGGGACGAATGACAATGTGACCTGCGGCGGCAGGGTCTCTATGGCTTCGCGCGTTGTCGTGGGATTCAGGCCCAGACCGCCCACGATGAGCGACACCATAGGCCTGCCGTCGCTCTTGAAAGGCCGTGCATACGCGGAAGACACGGTCATGCCGTTGGCGGCGATGATCGGCATGGGGCCGCCCGGACTCTGCTGGAACAGGCCGGCGATCGGTGACTGCGGCAGGGGCGTCACACCGGGCTTGGGTGTCTTGACGGCTTTTTCGGCCAGATCGCTGGGCAGGGTGATAACGGCCTGGCCATCGGCGGGTGCGGCATAACCATTGGCAAACGCGTCCGCGCCGGCTTCGGGAAACATGCCCATGGCGTCGAGTGTGAAGGCCTGCTCTTGCCCGGCGTTGTACGTGTTGACGTGCGCCGACACCGCCTTTTCGCGTTCCAGCTTGATCCGGACCGATGGCGACGCGGCGTCCGGATCACCAGCCAGGGTCAGGAACGCCACCAGACACAGGGCGAAGGCGCCCAGCGCCGTTGCCGGTGCGACATACGGCTTCCTGAAAATCTCGACCGCTTTGTCGAGCGCGGCGCGCGGATCGAACTTCGCAGCGGACTTGAACGCGCTGGTGCTGGGGAAGGACGGAAGTTTTGGCTTGGCGAACATGGCGGGTCTACGGAAAAATTCCTCAATCCCAATGTGCCGGAGTTCGGTTAATAAAGACTAACGAATAGAAAAGACGCGGGGCCCGCGGCCCGCCGCGTTGGACGGGGCGCTGGTTTTAATAGGGTGTTTATAGAACTGGGGGTCG
>CBIHPL010000560.1:0-2439 GCA_966212005.1 uncultured Asticcacaulis sp. | reverse complement strand
TAACCGAAAACCGCGTCGCACTTTTCGGATATCGCCAGGTTATTTGTCGCAATGCCCGGGCCAAAAACCGCTGTACACGTTTTGGCGCATTGCTTGGCTTATATTTACCGGACCGAACACCCCTGCCCCTGATCGACCAGGGTCCGGAAGGTTGTATTGTCGTCGGAGATTTCAACGCGCTTGGGCACCAGGCGTAGGGTCTTTTCGCCCCAGCGGCCATATTGTGCCGAGCCCGGCGTCACACAGCGGCCGTCATAGAGCAGGCGCGCGCACTGGTTCAGGCTGAGATTGTCGGAAAGGGTATTCCACTGATTGCCGCTGTAACGCAGGCATGCCGCCGTGGGCCCCTGCCCTGCGCCTGCGTCCACGACGACTTCGCCACCACCCGCCGGAAGGGACGGATCGGCGGAGGTCGCGGCGGGCCCGACCGGCACGGGCGTCAGGGACCCGGTGGGCGCAGCGACGACGTTGCCGCTGTCGTCCAGACCGACGTCAAGCGCCTGGGCGGCGACACCGTTTTTCTTGGCGCATTCAGCCAGGGTCAGCTCGCCGACATAGGCGCCGCTCACGTAACAGCGAAGTTTCTTCTTGGGGTCGAGTTTCGCCGGCTCTTCGTTGACATTAAAGACCAGGCCCGGCGGCTGGTCGTTCATTTTCTCTTCGCCCTTGTGGCTCTTCGACATGCCGACCGCCAAGGCCACGGCCACGCCGATTGCGACAGCCGCGCCAGCGCCGATGGCAATCATGCGCTTCTTTTCTGGTGTCATGAAGGTCCCCCTCATTTACGCAAATCATGCGAGCGTCGATCGCGCCAGTCTACGCGAGCCGGCGGGGACGCTCAAGTCTCCGAGGAGAGCTATTTGGGGTTTGCGGCGTTTTTATGCCTGCGGCGCCAACCTTGAGGTCGGTAAACCTCTAGGTCGAAATGCCCAGCCGCTGCAGGCCAGCCTGATAGTTTTTAATCTGGTCGGTCAGGTAGGCCGGTGCCGGACCGGACGCTTTCTTGGACTTGGCGTCGCTTTCCTGGGGATCGCCGTACTTCAGGTAGTTATAGACCTTCTGCACATTCTTGATCGTCTCTTTGAGAGACTCGATCGCCTTCTTTATGCTGGCATCGGAACTGAGGTTCAGCGCGGGATCGTAGTTCAGCCCCATGGCCTTTCGCGACTCGAGATACCCGCTGGCACTGGCGTCCATCGGCTTCTTGGCATCGGCACTGACGATCCCGGCTTCGATACCGAGCCCGGCAAGGGCATCGCGGCCGGCCGGCCCGGCAACGAACTCCACCTTGCTGGACTTGTTGGCGGGCTGAATGTTCAGCTGCGAGAAATCCTTGCCAGTTACCTTGACGACATCGACCTTGAGCTTGTAGCCAGACGCGCGCACAATCTTCTTCGCCAGGGTTTCCAGCGTTTCAGCCGCATCGATGGTGACCATCCGCTTCAGCCCGGAATTGGGATCGACCAGGGCGAACTGGTCGCCCGTCCGCGTGCTGGTGCCTGAAACGATGGCGGTAGAGTCCTTGTACATGACCGTGCCCATCGGCAGGCCCAGCCGGTCGAGTACGCTCGACGACCCGGCCGACACCGCTATGGCGTTCGGCTGGACCACGCCGTCCTTACCGGAAAAGCGCGTCTGATATTCGACGACATCGCCGGCGGCGGCATCAAGATTGAGCCGCGTCAGGTAGCCGTCGGTCTTGACCGTGCCGGCCGTCGTCTTGCCCGACGCGATCTGATTGACGTCATTGTCGGCGTCTTCGGCAATGGCCCCTGAAGAACTGCCGGCGATCCATGCCTTGCCGTCCACAAACTGGACCTTGGCGTCTTTTTCAACGCCCGTACCGCCATAATAGGCGATCGTGTCAGACGCGGACGACGCAAGGTTGGCGTCGATCGACAGGGCATAGGCATCAAAGCCGCCGGAATAGGCCGACTTAACGTTGCCAGTGGTTTCCAGCAGGTTGTCCGAACCGGAAGACCCACCCAGGTAGAGCTTGCCGTTATAGACCGACATCCCACTGATCGAGCCGCCGCCTATGCCGCCCAGATTACGCGACGCGGATTGGGTTGCCGTGTATTTCGTATAGTTCTGAATGGTTTCGACGCCGTTGGCGTCCTTGACCGTGCGGGTCGCGGGCTGGGCGTCGAGCGTGAACGTCTTTACGACCGCACTGCCGTCCTCGATGCCCGACGTATAAAGCGTGTTCCCGTCCACAACCATGCCCGAAACGGAATCGGTCTTGTCAGTGCCCGTCTGGACAGTGAACTTGGACTTTCCGTCGGCGTCGAAGCCCATGACATAGCCGTCCCAGCCGCCCTTGATCGCCGTTGTCGCTCCGGGCATTGACGTGCGCGTCCGGCCGCCGACATAGATCGACCCATCGGCACCAAAGGCAACGGCCGTCGCCTCATCTTCGCCCGTCCCGCCTTTGCGCTT
>CBIHPL010000559.1:0-2448 GCA_966212005.1 uncultured Asticcacaulis sp. | reverse complement strand
CCCAGCTACTGGTGGAACCAGGACAAGTATCTGGGCCCCGCGGCCCTGCTGCAATCCTATCGCTGGCTGGCCGACAGCCGTGACGAGTACACCAAGGAACGCCTCGAAGCGCTGGAAGACCCCTTCAAGCTCTATCGTTGTCACACCATCATGAACTGTGCGCAGGTCTGCCCCAAGGGTCTGAACCCGGCCAAGGCCATCGCCGAAATCAAGAAGATGATGCCCGCGAAGTAATCTTTATCATGGGGGAAACGGCGTTTCCCCCATGTGCCCCTTTTCAATATCGACAAAATTTGCTTAGAGGCGGCTCGGTGCAAATTTTTGCTTTTTGTCTTAAGAGCCGAAGCAATGCTTCGGCTCTAATGTTTTGAAGACCTCGTCATGCCCAAGATCACCTACATCGAACACAATGGCAAAGAACATACGCTCGAGGTCAAGGTCGGCCAGAGCGTCATGGAAGGCGCCGTCAAGAACAACATTCCAGGCATCGATGCGGATTGCGGCGGTGCGTGCGCCTGCGCCACCTGCCACGTCTATGTCGATGAAGCCTGGACCGACAAGACCGGCACCGCGTCGGTCATGGAAGAGTCGATGCTCGACTTCGCCCAGGAGCTTCAGCCGACGTCGCGCCTGTCGTGCCAGATCATCGTCAAGGACAATCTGGACGGCCTGATCGTCCGCCTGCCGGCAGACCAGCATTAAGCCTTACAGGTGCTGGTTACGCCCGCGCAAATATGAATTCGACGACGTCGCCCGTCTCGCCCTTCGGCCAGAATAACCACGGCGGATCGCAATCGCCACCGCTCAAGCTGATGCTGATCGGCCCGATGTAGTCCCATCCCATCTCTTCGAAATCCTGTTTCGTCCAGCGGCCCTGCTCCGCGACAATGGCCTCGGCAGGTCCACAGATGCCGTACTGCTTTCCGCCGCCAAACGGGATGATGATATAGGCCGTCTGTATTTTACCAGCGGTGGCAACGCGTGCCTGCAGGTCAATGAGGTCGCCGTAGTCCTTTGTCTTCAGGACACGCCAACAGATCGTGTCCGCCGTATCATTGCCGTCAACATCGAAGTGGGCGATGCGCAATGACGGCGCCGCTGCCGCACACAGAGCGTCCATATCGTTTTGCCACACGACCCGTTCAGCCTTCGAAGGCAGTTGTTCGGCAGAAGCCGGTGTATCGGATGCTGCTTCCGACGCAGGCAAGGCCGGCACGATCGGCGCCGCTGCCGGCAACGACGCGGAATGGCTTTCCCGCATCGCCGTTTCCGGTCGCGAGCATCCGGCCAGACAAAGTACCAGAACAACGATGACTAGGGTTTTGCGCATTGGTCCCTCTCTCGTGTGACCATGCCACATCGCTCGAACATTGACCACTAATTTTTTGAACGTTGTTCAAATTTACGCCACAATGCCGCCATACATTCCAGCCGGGCCAATTGCGGCTCGCTTTAGATCTTGCTGGGGATGAGATGAACGACACCATTTCGACACCTGATATTGACACGCTGCCACCTACGCCACCCAGGCGACCCATCGTCAACCGTTCCAAAGGCACAAAGCTGATCGTCGTGTGCGTGCTGGCCGTGCTGATGGCGATACCCGCCCTGCTCGTCTGGGGCCTGCTGCTGGAGCGCACGCATCGCGCGGAGAGCGTCGCGAAGGAAATCGGCGGCCTGGTCGGCGGCCCTCAAACCTTCATGGGCCCGGTCATCAACCTTCCCTATGTCGTGCCACGCCGCGAAGTCGTCGACGGACAGGGCCGCAGGTCGATCGTCGAAGGCACGTCCGGCGCGCTGATTGTCTTTCCCACGACGGGCAAGGTGACAGCCAGGACAAAAAGCGAAGTCCGCTCACGCTCGCTGTTTCGCGTGCCGGTCTATACCAGCGACATGGCTTTCGATGCCCACTTCGACTTCTCCACGGTCGCCGCCGAAGCGCCAACCGGTGCGGTGCTGCAATGGGACAAGGCGGAACTGCTGACCGGCGCCAGCGACTCGCGGGGCGCCCGCAGCGACATTGCCGCGACCTTCGGCGGCAAGGACACCATACTGGCGCCCGCCAAATCAGGTCGCCAGAGCTTCAGCGCAGACCGTGGCGGCGCGATCGATCTCGACATGTTTGCCGCACCGGCCGCCATAGCGCCCGATACGCCTGTCGACGTCAGCCTGCGCATGACCTTTACCGGCGCCCAGGAAATTGCCTTCCTGGCCTTCGCGAAGTCAACCAACGCGACCGTTACGGGCGACTGGAACGCCCCGTCGTTCGGCGGCGGCTTCCTGCCAGTCACCCGTGCCCTGCCGCGTGACGCGACCATGCCGCGCAATCAGGGTGAAATCACCCTCGACAAGGGTTTCCGCGCCGAGTGGAAAATCCCGTTTATCGCGCGCGGCCTGCCTGCGGTGACGGACGCCTGCCTCCTGATGGGGATCATCGATCCTGACGGC
>CBIHPL010000558.1:0-2478 GCA_966212005.1 uncultured Asticcacaulis sp. | reverse complement strand
ATCATTTCGCGCCACGCCATAGCCAGTATAGTAGATGCGCCCAAGATTGAATTGCGACAGCACTTCGCCGCCCTCGGCCTCCTTGCGGACGCGCGCGATCGTCTGCGCCTCGGTCTCCTGCTTGTAGACAACAAACCTGTATGACGCGACGACGCTCTGCGGCCCCTGCTCTACCGGTTGGGTCGGGTTCACCGGACTGGAATAGCCGCCCCCGCCGGAAGATCCCGAATTGCCATCGGACGATGACGACGACGGACTGGACGGCTGATAGGCGTTCTGCTGCATCGAGCGCTCGAACGATTTGCGGTCGTTATAGGCGTCCTGCTGGCGCATCGAATTCATCATGCGCTGGCGGTTGGCTTCGTCATCCGCCGCCGACCAGCCGGCGTGCGCCGGGCCGGACAGCCACGCCATGGCGCAGGCCATAACACCGCACATCAGGTTTTTCAGGCGCGCACGCATGGTCTTAGCGGCTCTTGCCCGCGGGCGCCGACGGCAAACCGGCAAGGCGTTTGACCATGGCTGCCGACACGCCGCCCAGGCTGCTTTCCAGCGCCACCGGGAAGGCAGCCTGATCGAGGTCGATCCGGAAAGTCTTGGACGAGTAGCTGCCGCCGGTACCGGTCAAAAGGCCGATGGCCGTGCCGGCTGCGTCACCCAGCTTCTGGCCCTTGGTCGTCACATCGGACGTGCCCTTGACGGGGTTGCTGGCGGGAAGAACCGTCTTGCCCAGCACCAGTTCCTGACGACCTTTGTCGCTCTTGGGGTAGTGCAGGAACCACAGCCGCGACCGCCCGGGGATGACCTGCATCATGGCCTTGCCCTTGACGCTGGCTTCGCCGGTGCCGAAGATGTTGGAATACTTGCCGCCGCCGCTGGTGGCGATATCGACGAAGCCGACTGCCAGCTCCAGCCCGACCATGGCGCCCTGGAGCTGGGTCGGCAGGTAATATTCCGACGTCGCCTGGTCCATGACGCCGCCGAAGCCCGCCAGGCCGGCAAACCCCTTGCCCATCAGGCGCTGGTCGCCAGCTGCCATATAGATGCCCTTGCCCGAAGGCCCGAAGAAGATCGAATGCCCGCCGTCGCTGGTGTCGGCCTCGGCGGGACTGGCCCGCAATCCGCCCTTGAGCTTGCGCCACGCCTCGCTGGCCTCGGCCTCATCGTCACTGATCAGCACGAAACCGGCGGCGGTCAGGTCGGCCAGGTAGGCGGCGTGAAGGCGGTCAACGGCGGACTGGACGGCGGTGCGGTCGATGCCATCGACCTGGAAGGTCGAACTGGCCGTCGCATTGGCGTGGTATTTCCGGTCTTCGACGCGTTTGCCGGATTCAGTGACCAGCTCGACCTGGAAAAACGGCAGGACGCGGCCGCCAGCGGGTACGGACAGGTTGCCGTAGCGCGTCACCAGCGTATCGGCCTGGGCGGCACCGTCATCCCGCGACGACAGCGTAACCTGCGCCGGCGCCTTATCTTTCGCAATGGCCGGCAAAGCGCTGATGGCGCCGGCGGCGGCAAGCCCGGTCAGAAGACTGCGGCGGTCGAGAAGAATGGTCATGGATGTCCCCCTGTCGGTGTGGTCCCGTTATGGGCGCTATTAGATCGCCACAGCCCCGGCAGGATCAAATTACAAACCCTGTTAGTCGAACATTGTTCGCATTCCGCATCCTGACAGGTTTTGTAAATTGCCGCGCCGCACGGCCCTCTGTAAGCTGCCCGCCATGAGCCTATCCCCCCTCGCGCCTGTGGGCGCCGTATTGCTGATCGAGGATGAAGCCGACAGCGCGCACCTGGTAACCGGCGCCCTGACGGCGCAGGGCTATGCTGTCACATGGTGCGATACGGCCATGGCCGGACTGACCGAGGCCGGGCGTGGCCGCCACGATCTGATCGTGCTCGATCGGATGCTGGGCGCCGAGGATGGCCTTGGCCTTTTGCGGCGCTTGCGCGAAGCCGGGTTCGCTCAGCCGGTTCTGGTGCTGTCGGCCCTGTCGCGCAGCGAAAACCGCATCGACGGGCTGGACAGCGGCGCCGACGACTATCTCGGTAAGCCGTTCGACGCCGGGGAACTGGTGGCGCGCGTACGCGCCCTGATCCGCCGGGCGCAAAATAAGTTACACAGCGCTATCCTGGTCTATGGTGACCTGGAACTGCACGTGAAGCCGCGCACCGCTCATCGCTCGGGCCGGCACCTGGCGCTCAGCCCCAAGGAGTTCGAAATCCTGCACCTGCTGATGGAAAATGCCGGGGATGTGGTGACGCGCGAAATGTTGCTGCAAAAGGTGTGGAACCTGACCTTCGACCCGCAGACCAACGTGATTGACGTCAATATGAGCCGGTTGCGTAACCGCCTTGAGGATGGTTTCGACCGGCCTGTGCTGGAAACCGTACGCGGCATAGGTTTCCGCCTGCTCGATGCGACGGGCCTGGCCCCGGCGTGAAGGCGGCGCGGCTACCGGCATCTCTTGTCCTGACAAC
>CBIHPL010000557.1:0-2483 GCA_966212005.1 uncultured Asticcacaulis sp. | reverse complement strand
TGGCGCGAGCAGGTCGCTGACAGGCAACCTGCCGCCCCTATCCCAAGAAATACCTGAGGATCGCGCCGTGGTCTTCGAAGAACTGGCCGCGATAGGTGGGCAGGTCCGAGAGCGGAACCCAGCGCGCTTCGACGGCGTCGTCCAGGCCTTCGACGTCCGGTAGCGGGCCGGCCGGGAATTCAAAATGGAAGGCATGGGTGATGACCCGCCCGCGCGAAGACCGTTCGGGGTCGTCGAACACGTGCTTCCCCGTCAGCCGCGACAGGGCCTCGGCATCGGAAAGCTGCAGGCCGGTTTCCTCGCGCAGTTCACGCAGGGCCGAGGTCAGCAGATATTCCCCCGCTTCGACAAAGCCGCCCGGCACGGCGTAGGTGCCCTTGCCCGGAACCCCGCCGCGTTTGATCAGCAGCACATGCGGCACGCCCGCCGGGTCGGCATGGACGATGACGGTGTCTACCGTAACCAGGGTCACTTCGTAGGGCGCTGCGGCCCAGGCGCGTTTGTAATCGGCGATATATTGCGCCTCTTTCGCCATCTCCGCGAAGGCGTCGGATTCGGCAAACGCGGCCAGCCATTCGGCGACGGCCGGCGACACAGCGACATCCTTGCCGGCGAGAAACGCAGACACCACCGCCGGATCGTGGGCAAGCGTTTCCCCGTCGCGGCCGTCGGCTTCGGTGATCGTCACGCGGCCTGCGTCTTCGCCTAAGCCAAGGCGCAACATCTCTACCCGCTCGGCCACCGTCCATGGCAGCCGGCTTGAGCGGGCAAGCTCCGCACAGGTGACGACGACCTGCGCCTTGCCGGACGACAGCGCCCGGCGAATGGCGGCGACAGCTTCGGTTGTGGGCGGCGCGAAACGGCCACGGATCACGGTTTCGGACATGTCGGCTCCTTGTTGCGCCGACTTATAGACCGGTTCGGCCGCGGAGCAACTATCGGGGTTTCACACACCGGGCGATCACAGGATTTCCCCTTCCAAATTCCGCATTTTATGGTGTACTGCCGGCCAAGCCTCCCGGCACAGGGGGCACAGATTCATAACAGGCCACAGGGTCCCATTCATGTTTCAGGCGTCCGCCCTAAGCCTGCTCGATATCGGGATCATCCTGCTCTATTTTACCGGCCTCCTGGCCTATGGCTGGTTCGACAAGCGCCGGACGCTGAAGGCGCGCGACCATTTCCTGGGCGGCAATTCGGCGGCGTGGCCCAAGATCGGCTTTTCGCTGTATGCCTCGACCATATCGGTCACCTCGCTGGTCGGGCTGACCGGCAGCGCCTATGCGCACGGCATTTCCGTCTTCAATTATGAATGGAGCGCGGCGGTCGTGCTGACCGTCTTCTGCGCCTTCGTCCTGCCGACCTATATCCGCAGCCAGGTCTTTACCGTGCCTGAGTTCCTGGAACTGCGCTATGGCCGGTTCGTCCGGACCTATGTGTCGGCGTTGTCGATCGTGCTCGGCATCTTTCTCGATGCCGCCGGCGGGCTGTTCGCCGGTGCGGTCCTGTTCCAGCTTCTCTTCCCCGGCTGGGCGCTGTGGCAGGTGTGCGCCCTGCTGGCCGCGCTTGCCGGCGGGTTTCTGGTGGCGGGCGGTTTGCGCGCCGTGCTGATGGTCGAGTCGGTGCAAGGTCTGGTGCTGGTCATGACCTGCGCGGCGATCGCCTGGTTCACCTTCAATGCCGCGGGCGGCTGGGAGACGGCGCTCAGCAATGTCAGCCCCGAGAACCTCAAGCTGATCAAGCCCGCCGACGACCCGTCCATGCCGTGGACCGGGCTTCTGACCGGCGTGCCCTTGATCGGGTTCTATTTCTGGTGCACCAACCAGACCATGGTCCAGCGCGTGCTGGCCGCGCGCACGCTGGATGACGGCCGCTGGGGCAGTTTGATGGGCGGGGCGCTGAAACTGACCACCCTGTTTCTCGTCGTGCTGCCGGGGGCGGCGACCATTGCGCTCTTCCCCAATCTCGACAAACCGGACCAGGTGTTTTCGCACATCGTCTTCGACATCCTGCCGCACGGCCTGATCGGACTGATCGTCGCCGCCTGCCTGGTGTCGGTGCTGTCGGGACTGTCCGGAATCTACAATGCAACCTCCACCCTGGTCACCATGGACTTCGTTCGCCGCCTCAAGCCCGATATGAGCGAGATCGGGCTGGTCCGCACAGGCCAGGTCGTCACCGTCGCCGTCATGGGCTTGTCGATCCTGTGGGCGCCGCAGATCATCCATTTCAAGGACACGCTGTGGCAGTACCTCCAGGCGATATTGTGCTACTTCGTGCCGCCGATCGCCGCCGTCTTCATCTGCGGCCTGTTCCTGAAACGCGCCAATGCCACGGGCGCGGCGGCCGCACTGGCGTTTGGCACGGCGTCAAGCGTCATCCTGTTCATCGACGATGTCGCGTTCAAGTTCACGGGCCTGCATTTCCTGCTGGCGGCCATCGTCATCTTCGTCATCAGCCTGGCGGCCTTGCTGATCGGCAAC
>CBIHPL010000556.1:0-2488 GCA_966212005.1 uncultured Asticcacaulis sp. | reverse complement strand
CGCCGACATGTTGAAGGTTCACGATATCCCGTTCACCGTCGTCGACTTTAATCCCAATGTCACATCGCGTGCCCGCGCGGCAGGCGTCGAGGCCTGGTACGGCGACGCATCGGTCCCGGACTTTCTGATGCGCATGGGGCTTGAACGCGCCCGTGCTGTCGTGGTGACGGCTTCGACGACGACCTTTACCGACTCGGTGGTGAAGACGATCCGCTCCCTCCGCGAAGATGTCCACATCATCGCCCGCGCCCGCGACGCCGGCCATGCCCAGAAGCTGTATCAGATGGGCGCGACAGACGCCGTGCCGGAAACGATCGAGGCCAGCCTGCAACTGGCGGAAAACACCCTGATCGACCTCGGCGTTCCCATGGGACTGGTCCTGGCCAGCGTCCACGAACAGCGCGATGTTTTCCGCCGTCAGTTCGGCGTGCGTGAAGGTGCCGCGCCGGTGCTGCGGCCAAGGATGCAGGGCGAGGCCTAAACCCTTCTGATCTGCGTCACGAATAACCCTGCCAGCAGCAGGCAAAGTCCGGCGGCGCGGGTCAGGTCTACAGGCTTTTGCGCCGCGCCGAACAGGCCGAAATGGTCGATGACGGCGCTCATGACGATCTGGCCGGCGACGGCGCAGGTAATGGTGCTGACGACGCCGATGCGTGGCGTCAGCACCGACACGCTCAAGACATAGAAGGCGACGATCAGCCCGCCGCAGAACAGGTAGGGCGGAGCGCTCATCAGCGCGGTCGCGCCCTTGAGGCCGTTGATGGAAGTCACGACGGTGGTCGCCATTAGTCCAACCGCGAAGACGCTTAGCATGACCGGCGCCGGATTGCCGGTCAGCCGCGTCAGTGCGCCGTTGCTGGCGGCCATTACGGGGATCAGCACGCCTGCGGCGAACGCCCAGCCGAGATAGCCCGCCTGCATGAACTAACCCTTTCCTTGCCGCCGCACCGTGACGGTTTCACCGCCTATACCCCAGTTGTCGCTGTCGATCTCGTCGATCACGACGAAGGTCGTTTCGGGGGTCTTGTTGAGTACGGTAACCAGAAGGTCTGTAACGCCCTTGATCAGGGCTGCCTTCTGTTCGGCGGTCGCTGCCGGGGTAATCTTGATATTCACGTAAGGCATTTGCCTACTCCTTTATGTCGTAGTGAAAAACCTTGGAGATGATCCGCCATTCGCCTTCGTCACGGATCAGGGTCAGAAAGTCGGTGAAGAACTTCGGGCCGATGCGGCATTCGACGTGGGCGCGCGCCGTCACCGGTCCCGCAAAGTCCACTGACACGATCCGGTCGGCGCGCGCCTCATCGCGGCTTGCGGGCGAAGGCCGGGCGGCGATGACGGATAAGTAAGTGTCGACCGTATGATAGGTCAGGCTGCCGTCCGTCACCGTCACATAGTGGGCGCGAGGATGGAGAACCCCGCGCAACATCTCTGCGTCGCTGTGGTAGAGGCCGTCGAAATAACGGTTGAGGACGGCCTCCACACCTCCGCGGTCTTCCGTCACGCTGCCAGGCCCTCGGCGGCCATGGCTGCCTTGACGGACGGCCGCTCCTTGACGCGGGCGACCAGGGCCTGAAGGCGCGGCCAGTCGCCAAGACCGATGCCCGTTGGATGTGCCCAGTTGGCGACGGTGAACAAATAGGCGTCAGCGACGGAGAAATCCTTACCCATCAGATAGTCGCGGCCGTCTTCGAGCTGCTGTTCGACCTGGCCGAGGCGGCGGCGGACATTGACCTTGGCCGCGGCCTTGACCTCCTCACTCGAGTCCGGTTTGAACAGCGGCGTAAAGGCCTTGTGCAGCTCCGAAGCGATGAAGTTCAGGTGCTCCTGCAGGCGGGCGCGTTCCAGCGTACCGGCGGCTGGGGCCAGTTTCGCATCGGGGTGCCGGTCGGCGATGAACTGAACGACGGCGGCGCCTTCGGTCAGGACCGCGCCGCCCTCGATCTGCAAGGCCGGGACATAGCCCTTGGCGTTGATGGCGCGATAGTCGGCGCCGCTTTCGGTCTTGCCGGCAGCGGTATCGACCTTCTCGAGCGTGAAGGTCACACCGGCTTCGCGCAGGACAATATGGGGCGACAGCGAGCAGGCGCCCGGCGCATAAAAGAGCTTCATAATCAGAGCCTTATGTTGAGATGGATGGCGAGCGGACAATAGACGCCGGAACTAACATTTGTAAACCTGATTACTTTAGGTTACTGCATTATCGAGTATCTCACCGGTAACCTGTCATGCCTCTCAAAATGCGTAAGAACACCTCGCCCGCCCTGCCGCCGCGCTGCGCGGTCGGCGAGTGCATGGCCGTGCTGGGCGGGATGTGGACGCCCAATGTCATCTGGTACTTAAGCGGCGGCCCGCGCCGGTTCAGTGAGCTGAAGGCCGATATGCTGCCCATCTCGGCAAAGATGCTGAGCGCGCGACTCAAGGACCTGGAAGACAAGGGCGTGGTCAGCCGGACGGTAGTGGCGACATCACCGCCGTCGGTTGAATA
>CBIHPL010000555.1:0-2515 GCA_966212005.1 uncultured Asticcacaulis sp. | reverse complement strand
TGACGGACGTCTTCAAAAAGGGCGACCAGTGGTTTCGTACCGGCGACCTGATGCGTCAGGACAAGCACGGCTATCTCTACTTTATCGATCGCATCGGCGACACCTTCCGCTGGAAGGGCGAAAACGTCTCGACATCGGAAGTCGCCGAATACTGCGCCTCAGCGCCGGGCGTCGAAGAAGCCATCGTCTATGGCATCCCCGTCCCGCACCACGACGGCAAGGCCGGCATGGTGTCGCTGATCACGCGCGACGGTTTCGATCTCAAGCTGTTCAAGGACCATGTCGACAGCAAGCTGCCGGCCTATGCACGCCCGCGTTTCGTCCGCCTGCTGCAGGAAGTCGAAACCACAGGCACCTTCAAGTACAAGAAGATGGACCTGATCAAGGAAGGTTTCGATCTCAATGCCGTCACCGATCCGCTCTACATACTGTGCGGCGACGACTACATACCGATAACGCAGGATCTGACGGCCCAGATCGCCGGCGGGCAGCTCAGATTATAGCCGCCTAGCTGCAAAATCCTTTTTGCCAAAAGCTTGCATCCTGCCGCCGCGAACCCTATCCAAAACCGGTCAAACCCTTTGCTATCTTTAACTTACTCCGCACAGCGCGGTAATGGAGATAGTCTTATGGAACTTCAAGTTGGATGGCTGGCCGCCATTGTCGTCGGCGCTCTCGCCGGCTGGATCGCCGAACAATTCATGCGCTCGGAACAAGGCCTGTTGATGAATATCGTCATGGGTATCCTGGGCGCCCTTATCGCCAATGCCGTTCTGGCCATGATCGGTGTCCAGCTGGGCGGCGTCATCGGTTACCTGATTGCCGGTGTGATCGGTGCCTGCCTGCTTATCGCCGTCGGCCGGGCCTTCAAGGGCCGAAGGGTCTAACCCCGTTAAAAAGAACACAAAGACAAGCGGCGAAGGTCTCCTTCGCCGCTTCTTTCGTCGTGCGTTGGATCCACCTCCTGTTGCAGTCCCGTAACATTTTAGTGAAAAGCCCGCCCTTAACATCGTATACGGTATTATTTATTTTATTCTCGGTTTAGCCTCCTCTGACCGTAGGAGGTTCGCATGAAACAGACATATTGTTCCGTAGCCCGCCTGATGCAGGGCAGCGCCATTGCCCTGACGCTCGCCGTACTGGCGCCTGCCGCGTTCGCGCAGGACAACGGCATCGCCGACACCACCGAAGAAACGCAGGCCGAAACGAAGGACGAAGCCGTCATCGTTACCGGCAGCCGTATCCGCCATCGCGGCGCCCAGAGCGCTACGCCAACCTCGACCATAAGCGCGGACACCATTCAAAAGACCGGCACGCGCCAGATCGCCGACCTGGTCAACCAGTTGCCGGCCCTGGTCATCAGCCAGAGCGACCAGACCAGCAATGCCAACCGCGACAAGGATTCGATGGACCAGAGCCATCCCGGCATGAATGCGCTTGACCTGCGCGGCCTGGGCACCAAGCGCACACTCGTTCTGGTCAATGGCCGCCGCCATGTGCCGGGTGCGCCGGGCAGCGCAGCGGTCGACATCTCGACCGTCCCCTCCAGCCTGGTCGAGCGCGTCGAAGTCATTACCGGCGGCGCTTCGGCGCTTTACGGCGCCGATGCTGTCGCCGGCGTGGCCAACTTCATTCTCAAGAAGGATTTCGAAGGCGTCGACGTCAACCTGCGCTACGGCAATTCCTGGCGCAACGACATGCCGAGCTACGATGTCGACCTGCTCTACGGCAGGAATTTCGCCGACGGCAAGGGCAATTTCACGGTCTTCGGCTACTACGGCGTCTCCGACGGCACGGTCAGCGGCCAGGACCGGCCGTGGACAGCCGGCGGCAATCCCTGGTGGGCGCGGGTGCCGGGCAGTACGCCGGCTCTCAACTACATTCTGGACGGCCGCCAGAACCTTGGCTATTCACCGCGCGCCCAGGTGCTGCTCGGCGGCAAGGTCTATACTTTCAACGACGATGGCACGATGCGGGCGCCTGTCCTTGGCCCGGCCGGCATCCTTCCCAATACCTACAACATGAACCTGCCCGAGACGATCGCCAACCTGGAGACCAACGGCGGAGAGTATGGCGGGCGCTACGACAGCTGGCTGCTGTCGGTACCCAACGACCGCTTCATCACGCACGGCACACTCAATTACCAGGTTTCCGACAATCTCAGCTACTTCCTGGAAATGGACTACGCCACCAACAAGTCCCACGGCGAATACGGCATGTGGTGGGAAGGCGCGTCCAACTGGCTGTGGGAAGGCAATCCGTTCATCACCCAGGAGATGATCAATGCCAATGGCGGCAGCCTGCCCTATGTCGCCTTTGCCCGCCAGTTTCCGGAAATGGGCCGGTCCAAATCCTATTACAAACGCGACCTGAGCCAGGTCGTAACCGGCTTCGACGGCAAACTGCCCGCATTGATCCGCGACCACGACTGGACCTGGTCCGCCTATCTTTCCTACGGCCGAACCGAGGAAACCATCCAGGACCGCAACAGCGTTTCCAACGAACGCTATATGCG
>CBIHPL010000554.1:0-2528 GCA_966212005.1 uncultured Asticcacaulis sp. | reverse complement strand
GCCGCCGACGCATTTCAACGCCGCACATGCCAGAACGCCCTCGGGCGCGCCCCCTGCCCCTATATATATGTCGATGCCCGTTTCCGGCTGAGCCGTATGTATAACGCCGGCGACGTCGCCGTCGGTGATCAGGTGCACGCGCGCACCGGCCTGGCGCAGGGACGATATGATGCGATCATGGCGCGGGCGATCAAGTACGCAGGCGACGATTTCGGAAACGTCGACCCCCTTGGCCTTTGCGAGGGCGCGGACATTTTCCTCCGGCGAGGCATCCAGGTCGACGACGCCCGGGGCATACCCCGGACCGATGGCGATCTTATCCATATAGGTGTCGGGTGCATGCAGCAGGCCGCCACGTGGCGCAAAGGCGATAACCGCAAGGGCATTGGCCATTGCCTTGGCCGCAAGCGTCGTGCCCTCCAGAGGGTCGAGGGCGATATCGATGGCCGGGCCTTTGCCCGTTCCGACCTTCTCGCCGATATACAACATGGGCGCTTCGTCGCGTTCGCCTTCGCCGATAACGATGCGGCCGTCCATGTCGATGGCGTTGAGCGCGGTGCGCATGGCGTCGACTGCGGCCTGGTCGGCGGCCTTCTCATCGCCGCGGCCGATCTGGGCGAAGCTGGCGATCGCCGCTTCTTCCGCGACACGGACAATATCGAGACTAAGGGCGAATTCTCTGGCGGCGTCAGCGTCCGGCATGGTTTTTCTATTCAGTTCAAGCGTTTCGGGCATTATGCTTATCTTGGGCCTTTTGCAGTTTCCTCACATCCGCCGCGTCTTTGATATAGCGCGCAGCGTGATGATTTCACCCACGGTTTGACGCGATATTCTGCCGAAACAACGTTCGGTATATCGCTCAAAGACAGGCGCGCAACTGTTAGCAGAGTGCAGGGGCGCTGAATAGCCGATGCACCAAATAATGCTTAGTCGGCAACGGGCGGCGGCACGGCTTGGGCGCGGAGCTTCGCGACAAAGGCCTGCAGCTCTTCGGGCGTCAGGATCTCATCGACCGGCGCCGGCAGGGAACTGGCGATTTCCTGGCGCGCCGCGCTGGCGATTGCTTCTGGCTCCTGCTTGTCCCAGACAAGCGCAGCGACTTCGGTTTCCAGCTGACGTTGCTTCGCTTTTTCCGCTTCGACCCGCCGTTTGATGTCGGCGGCCGTCGGAACATCCTGGGGTGGTGCGGGAAATTCGGACCAGCGCGGCATGGTATCCAGTCCGCGCACTTCAGCCGATGCCGGGGTTCCCGCATCCTGTGCCTGTGCCAGACCCGGCGCGGCGCAGACGACAGCAATGACAACAGTTATGGCGCGCATGGGGGGCTCCGCAGACTGACCGTAAATTAGCGGGTTCAACCGTAAGAAAACAAGAAAAATATAATGTGTATTGATTTTCGCCGATGAAGCGACTGCATTGCCGGCCAAATAACACTATTCGTCCTCAAACCCGCTAGAAGGGCCCTGATGAGCAAGCCGCCTGCCAAACCCTCCTCCGCCAAGACACCTGCGATCAGGACACCCGCGATCAAGACTGCCGCGAAAAAGCCGGCCAAGTTGACGGGCAAGGGTGCAACCCAGCCCGCGACCGAAGGGAAAGCAACACCCATAGCGTCAAAGACCAAGGCGGCCCCGGTCAAAGGTGCGGCGGCGACGGCGAAGGTTGTAAAACCCGCGACCGTGAAGGTCCCGGCCGCAAAGGCGCCCAAGCCCGCGAAGACGGCGGAGCCCCAGCCTCAGCCGAAGCCGACCGAATCAACGCCGCCAAAGCCCGCCCCGGAAGCCTCCCGCCCCACCGCCGGGTTCGACAGCGACAATATGCGCCATCTTGAAACCTTGTCGGTCAATCTCGCCAAGGCGGCAATGACGGCACAAAGCGCTCTTGCAAAAACAGTGTTCAAGCAGTCGGATACGGTCGGGGGCGCTGCGCCCGTGGACCCGTTCCAGGTCGCACCGGCCATGACAGAAATCATGAATTCACTGGTCCAAAAGCCCGACAAGCTGCTTGAAGCGCAAAGCGAACTAATGACTGGCTATTTCCAGCTATGGGGCGACATGTCGCGCAAGATGCTGGGCGCCGAGGCGGTGCCCGGGGGTAAGGCTGCCGACAAGCGGTTCGCCGATCCACGCTGGGAACAGAACCTGGTGTTCGACATGATGAAGCAGTCCTATCTGCTGTCGTCGAACTGGATCAACAAGCTGATCTCGTCGGCAGAAGGCGTCGATCCAAAGGTCAAGCGCCGCGCCGAATTTTTCACCAGGCTTCTGACCGACGCCATGTCGCCATCGAACTTCCTGATGTCGAATCCTGCCGCGCTGCAGACCCTGATGGACACCAATGGCGAAAGCCTGGTCAAAGGGATGGAGAAGTTTGCGGAGGACCTGGAGCGCGGCGACGGCAAATTGATGATCAGCCAGGCCGACTACAGCCGTTTCAAGGTCGGTGAAAAACTTTCGACCACGCCCGGCCACGTCGTCTATCGCGGCCGTTTTTTAGAACATCAGCAAAATAAAACCACCAACCAAAAC
>CBIHPL010000553.1:0-2550 GCA_966212005.1 uncultured Asticcacaulis sp. | reverse complement strand
GCCACCGGAACGGTTCAGATCTTCGACATGTAGGCCGGTGCGGGCGCTTCGCCGACCCCGTCGACAGCTACAGGCGATACGGTCGCCCCGACCGACGATTCGACGCTGCCGCCATCGCAGACCGAAACGCCCAACCTGCCGAACAGCACGGTCGATTCGCTGCCCGACGAAGGCAAGCCGGGCACGAATTCGAACCCGACGGATGCCGCCGACAAGCCGGAAGTTCAGTAACTCCTGGCTTGAGCCAACAAAAAACCTCCCGTCACGGCGGGAGGTTTTTTATTGTGGCCTATAGCGGCACGCATGTCGTAGCGTGAGACATCTTCAGCAGGTGACACATGTTCCGACACGCCCTGACGGCGCTTCTTCTCCCGGTCTTGATATCCGGGACGCCCGTGCACGCCGCAAACCCGGTCCTCGAAGGCTGGTACGCCGACCCGGAGATCCGTATATTCGCAGGGAAATACTGGATCTATCCGACCTATTCCGATCATTCCGCTGCGCCGCGCACGTCCAAAATCCTAAGCGCCGGTCAGAAATGGCAGCGCGCACAGAAGATCTATCCGCCCTTTCTGCCCCAAACCTTCCTCGACGCCTTTTCTTCCGATGACCTGGTCCATTGGAAGCGGCATGACTTCGCTCTGGACGTAAAGGACGTCAGCTGGGCGGCCTATGCCGTCTGGGCGCCTTCGGCGATCGAACATGACGGCAAGTACTATCTCTTCTTCGGCGCCAACGACATCAAGACCAACAGCCAGTTGGGCGGTATAGGCGTGGCCGTCAGCGACGGCCCCCAGGGACCGTTCCGGGATGCGCTGGGCAGGCCTTTGATCGGGCAGATTCACAATGGCGCCCAGCCCATCGACCAGATGGTCTTCAGGGACGACGACGGCGAAGTCTATATGTACTACGGCGGCTGGAAACACGCCAATGTCGTCCGCCTGGCGCCCGACCTCTTAAGCGTCGTCCCGTTTCCTGACGGCGAAACCTATAAGGAAATCACGCCCGACCCGGCCTATGTCGAAGGGTCTTTCATGGTCAAGCGCAACGGTGTCTATTACCTGATGTGGTCGGAAGGCGATTGGACAGGCCCGGACTACAGCGTCGCCTATGCCATGAGCCGCTCCCCCTTCGGTCCGTTCAAGCGCGTCGGCAAGATACTTGAACAGGACACGCATATCGCCAAGGGCGCCGGCCACCATTCCGTAGTCAACATCCCAGGGACGGACGACTGGTATATCGCCTACCACCGCCGGCCATTAGGCACCGACAACGGCAACCACCGCGAAGTCGCGATCGAGCATCTCTATTTCAATGACGACGGCACGATCAAACCGGTGGTCATGACCAGCGAAGGCGTTCAACCGAGGCCGCTCTCTCGGCGTTGATTCAGACTTCCCGCTTCCCAAGCCCCAAAAGGTTGCCCCATGACAGCTTGGCGCCCGAAAGCGCGCCATGACGGAAGGCCCGGCGGCCCATATTGATCATGAACAGGCCGACCACGGCCATGCCCGCCAGGGTCCCGGCGATTTCCCACCACGGCAGGTTCTGGCTGAGCCGCAGCGGCATCAGGAAGGGCGTGAACAACGGGAACCACGACATGTACTTCAGCATGGGCAGGTCCGGCGAGGTAAATGCAACCTGCATCATCATCATAGGGATCATCAGTACGATGGTCGTCGGGCCGATAATCGCCTGAGCATCCTTCTGGGTTTCACAGAAGGCGCCCACGGCCGCGAAGAAAACACCGAACATCAGATAGCCGCCCATGAAATAGGTGAGCAGAAGCACGATGTGTCCGGGCGAGAACAGACCGCCCAACACGGCCTTGACCAGTGCCACCTGATCCGGCGGAACCACGCTGAAACCATAGGTGCTCAACACGGCAATGGTACCCGCCCACAGGGCGGCAACCGTCAGGGTAACACCGGCCACCCCCAGCACCTTCCCGATCAGGATCGATTCGGCTGAGGCTGAAGACAGCAGCACCTCAAGAACCTTGCTGGACTTTTCCTCGATAACGGAACCTAAAAGGATCATGGACGACGAGAAGATCGATACCCACGTAATGTAGCTGAAGGCGATGCCAAGAATCTTTCCGCCATTGTCCCTCACCCAGTCGGCCACCGTATTGGGCTTGGCCTCGACGGCGCTTTGCGGCGTCAGACTGACAATGTCGGCGCGCGCCCCGCGCATCTCGTGTGCCAAAGCTGGATCAACGCCCTTAAGCTGCGCTACCTTGTAGTATTGCAGGCCGTGCAGATCCCACTCGATCTTTTTCTCGACGCTCTGCTTGTGGCCGCTGTCGGACCATATGCGGAAAAACAATCGGTCGCCGCTGTCGCCGGCAATGACGACCGTATCGACCTGCCCGGACGCCAGAACATTTCCGATGACCGTTTCTGCTTCAGCCACAGTTCTGACCTTTGCAAGTTCTGGCGGTGCGGGAATAAGTTGAAGACCGCTGTCGTCGAACGGCCCTTTTTCTTTCTTCGGCGCCTGAGCCCGTATAAAGCCCTCAATATCGCCTTTTATCCCATTGCCTGTCAG
>CBIHPL010000552.1:0-2575 GCA_966212005.1 uncultured Asticcacaulis sp. | reverse complement strand
GTCCAGATGACGATCTCCTCGGCCAGGCGCGACAGGTGGCCGGCGCAGATCGACGCGTGGCCGAGCGACTCCAGGGCAAAATCGCGCGCCGACACGCCATCCAGCGAATTGCCCATCGGCCGGTCGAAGCCCAGCGCCTTCGACGTCGCAAAACGGTCAATCGGGAACGGTGAGCCCGCCAGCGCCGCCGAGCCCAGCGGGTTTTCGTTCATCCGGTTGCGCGCGTCGATGAAGCGCGACCGGTCGCGGCCGAACATTTCGACATAGGCCATCAGGTGATGACCGAAGGTCACGGGCTGGGCGGGCTGCAGGTGGGTAAAGCCCGGCATCAGGGCGTCGGCATACTGTTCGGCCCGTTGCAAAAGCGCTGCCTGCAGATCGCTGAGCTGGCCGACCGTCCGATCTACGGTTTCGCGCACCCACAGGCGGAAGTCGGTCGCCACCTGGTCGTTGCGCGACCGCGCCGTGTGCAGGCGGCCGGCGGCAGGTCCGACCAGTTCGCGCAGGCGGGCTTCGACATTCATATGAATGTCTTCGTATTCGTGGCGGAAAGGAAACACGCCGGTTGTAATTTCCTGCTCGATCGTATCCAGTCCGGTTGCGATTGTTTTGGCATCGTCAAAACTTATGATACCTTGCTGCGCGAGCATGGCGCAGTGCGCGCGGGAACCGGCTAGGTCCTGACGCCACAGGCGTTTATCGACATCGATGGAGACATTGATGGCTTGCATGATTTCATCGGGCCGGGCGCTGAACCGTCCGCCCCACATGTCCTGGCCCTGCGAATTGACGCGCGCGGGAGTCTGGGGGGCCTTCGCGTCGGAATGATCGGTCATGGATAACCCTTTGGATAATGACGGTTTGGCGGCTCAACCTGCGCCAAAGCCCGCACAAGCAAGCGCGGCCGACACGCCTATAGCCGAGCCCATCGCCGAACCCAAGGGGCATGGCGGCGGAAAACCGCCGAAAAAGCGCGCCAACACGTGGCTATATGTCGCCATCGTCGCCGTTGTTCTGGCCGCGGCCGGCGGCGGCGCCTTTTATTTCGCGACCAATATGAAGCTGCCCGACCAGGTCAAGGCTGGTCCATCCGCCGAAGCGGCAGGTCCCCTGAAAGGGTATGCCACGGGCTCCATCGCCCATCTGGTGACCTACGCCGACCGCAAGACCGTTGCCGACGTTCCCTTTATCGATCGCGACCGCAAGCCGGTGAAACTGTCCGATTTTAAGGGCCAGGTGGTGGTGCTGAATGTGTGGGCGACGTGGTGCGCGCCGTGCCGCTTCGAAATGCCGACGCTCGCCAACCTGCAGCGTGACTACGCCGGCAAGAATCTAAAGGTCCTCCCGCTCAGCGTCGACGAAGATTCCAAGTTCAACGACGTCAAATCCTTCATCGATGTGCAGGAACCACTGGAAGTCTACGTCGATACCAAGTTCGCGGCGCCGACCAAGCTGGAAGTCCAGGGCATGCCGGCGACGCTGATCCTCGACAAGCAGGGCCGGGCGGTGGCGCGTCTCGATGGCGAAGCCAGCTGGGACACGCCGGAGGTCAAGGCGCTGATCGACAAGCTGCTGTCGGAATAAGTAAGAGGCCCCACGACCGCCACGTACGCGACTGAGACGTGTGGCGGGCTACTTCGCGATCGACACCAGCCGCTGCTGGGTCAGGCTGCGCCACAGCCATTCGAACGGCCCATAACGGAAGGCCGACATCCAGGCTGTCGAGACGACCAGTTGCACGATCCATATCGTCACTACGATCGGTATCAGGGCCGCCATGTTCATCTGGCCGTACCACGGCAGTCCCCACGCCTGCGACAGCCCCGCAGGCGCCCGCCCCCCGAAGAACAGCGACGTCATGACCAGAGACTGGATGAGGTAGTTGGTGAAGGCCATCTTGCCGGCGCACTGCAACGGATAGAGAGCCACGCGCAGAGGGCCGACCTTCACCAGCAGGATCAGCAGGCTGGCGTAGCTGAGCGAAATGAAGACCGGCGTGACACTGGTGACAAGATGATAGACGGCGGCGAAATCGATGGCGCTGTATCCCGCCATGACAAAACGAAGCTGCACCCAGGCCGTGGCGACAAGGCTGACCGCGCCCACCATGACCGACACCGCATATACCCACACCGGCGCCTCGCCCTTGAGGAAGCCCGATTTGAACAGGCCAAGCCCGATCATCATCAGGCCCAGGGTCACGGGGAGGTAGACGATGATCTCGGCGACGATCAGACCGCTCCACTGCTGGAAATTGCCTTCGATCCCGCCCGGAAAGCCTGACCGCACCAGGGTCACGAGTTCCGCGATGCCGCGGGTATCAGGCGGATCAAGCTGCTGGGTGACGATCGCCGATACGAACTCCAGCAGGGTCATGCCGGTGACGCTGACGCCGTACACCACCATGCCGGTGATCAGCAGTCTTCGTGCCGGCCAGCCGCGCCATTGCATGAAGACAAGCCCGGTGGCGGCATAGAGCAGCAGGATATCGCCGTGCCAGATCAATGCGCCATGGATAAGGCCGAAGACGGCCAGCCAGATCAGGCGGCGAAGGGGTGCCTTGGGGTCTTTTTCG
>CBIHPL010000551.1:0-2581 GCA_966212005.1 uncultured Asticcacaulis sp. | reverse complement strand
CATTTCTTCGCATAATACTGGCCGTTGGGCGGCACGGTTTCCAGCCATTGACCGGACGTCTTGTCGATATGGTCCTGCATCGCCTTGATCGAGCTGATCCCGTCCCTGGGCGGCATGTCGCCGAATGGGCCGGTGTACAGTTCCTGAGGATCGTAACCCTCCCACCACTTGCCCTTGCCGTCGGCCTTGGTCAGGCGGGCGGCGTCATAGCGCAGGCCCTTGACCGGACCCTCGGCGTCATAGCCGTAGGCCGTCTGCCACCAGTGCCAGGCGTGGGCGGCGTGGTTCGACAGGCCGAATTTCAGGCCGTGCTTGCGGGCGGCCTTTTCGAAATCACCGCAGATGTCGCGTTTCGGGCCGATATTGACTGCGTTCCAGCTCTGGTATCTGGAATCGAAGAGATCGAAATTGTCGTGATGGTTCGCCATGGCCACGAAATATTTCGCGCCGACCGATTTGTAGAGGCCGACCAGGCTGTCGGGATCGAACTTCTCGGCCTTCCAGTCCTTCAGGAACTCCATGAAGCCGACCTGCGCCGGGTGGCCGTAGGTCTTCAGATGGTAGTCGTAGTAGTGATTGCCCTGGATATACATCTGGCGGCCGTACCAGTCGCCGTGCTCCGGCACGCACTGCGGCCCCCAGTGCGCCCATAGTCCCAGCTTGGCGTCGCGGAACCATTCCGGCGTGCGGTAGCCGGCAGCCAGCGAGTCCCAGTTGGCCTTGAACTGTGCCAAGGTTTTTGAAGGGCCTGCTGCCTCAGCAGAAACGGCTGGAATGGCGCCTAATGCTGCGGCGGAACCGATAAGCTGGCGGCGTGAGGGGCGCATGTCAGGGTCCTTATTTCGCGATGAGCGGATTGGGGTATAGCGGGGCGGGATCGAGATCGAGATCCGGACGCGGCGAGACCACGACGATGCGGTCGCCGCTGTCGTCGATATCGTAAAGCTTGCCGCGGGCATTCTTGAACGGGCGGTGGACGATCAGCATGCGCCGGTCGTCGAAGGTGGTGAACACCATGCCGTGGCCGGAGCCCTTGCCCAGCATGTGCGGCAGCTGCTTCCAGGGACCTTCCAGCTTGCCGCTGGTCGAGACCGCCTGGGTCTGGATATAGCCGTCGGCGCCCCAGCTCGACCACAGCATGACCAGGCTGCCATCGCCGGTATGATAGAGTTCCGGACCGTCGGTAACGACAGAACCTGTATCACGCTGGGGTGTGGCATCGGGGAAATCCGAGCCCCTGAACAGCAGGATCGGCGGCCCCTTGGCCTTGAGGGCATCGTCGAGCGGCACGGCCTCGATCGTGCCGATGCGCGTCTGGATCCATTCGTGGGCATAGACCATCCATGGCTGGCCCTTCGTGTCGACATAGAGGGTGCCGTCGAGCGTCATCAGCTCTCCGGGGGCGACGGGCTCGGCACCGCGCACAACGGTGAACGGGCCCTCCAGCCTGTCGGATACGGCGAGGATCGTGCTGCGGCGGATCAGCTTCTCGCCAGAGCCATTGCCATTGCCGGGCAGGGGCAGGGCGTCGTTATGGGCGGTGACGAAGAGGTAATAACGCCCGTTCCACCCATGCACTTCCGGCGCCCAGCAGCCGGCATTGGCCCAGATGCCGGTCGGCAGGGCAAAGACGCGTTTCGCCTTTTGCCAGCTGCGCAGGTCCCTGCTGGTATAGGCCATGACGCCGACGCCGCCTTCGCCCGACACACGGCCAATATTGGAAGTGTAGAGATAGTAGGTGCCGGACGTCTTGTCGGCCACGATCCACGGATCGTGCAGCGGCATGTCGGGGAGGCTGAGCCCGCCATGCGCGACGGAAGGACCCTGCGCCGCGGCGAACGGCAGGCTCAATCCCGCGGCAAGCAAGGCCCTGCGCCGCACTATTTCACGTCCAGCTGGAACGGCCCGGCGGGCAGGTCGTCGGCGCTGTATAGATTGACGAACGGCGAGTCCGCCCAGGCATAGCGTACCGAAGTCGCATCGGCCGCACCCGAAAGCACGATGGTGTCGCCCTGGGGCGTGGCGGTCACATAGCGGCATGCGCCGTCCTTGCAGGCTTCGAACCCGATGGCGGTGTCGGAGCTGTAAGTCCGAAGGCCGCCATTGGTGTTGCGGAAGGTGACGACCAGATCACTGCCTTGACGTGTCGCGCTCACGGCATCCGGCCCGCCGTTGGAAACGTTTTCGCCATAGGCAATGGCGCGCGCATTGCGCGCCAGGCGCTGGCCGACCACGACCTTCTGCGTCGGGTGGATGTCGGTGCGGTCGCCGAAGTCACCGCCAGACCGGCACGCGGGTCGGCATTGACCGCCCGGCGCTGGGCTTCCCGCAGCTCGGCCCAGCCCGACTGAACCGGCCTGGTGGCGACATCGCCGAAGGCCGACAACTGCGCGACGAAGAACGGCATCTGCGGGTCGTCGAAGCTTTTGCGCCAATCAGCCATCAGCAGCGTCAGTAAGGCCTGGTATTCGCCCGCTTCGCCGGTATTGGCCTCGCCCTGGTACCACGCCGCCAATTTCACGCGATAGCCGCTGAGCGGAGCGATCAAGGCGTAATGCAGTCTCGACAGGCTGGATGGCAC
>CBIHPL010000550.1:0-2583 GCA_966212005.1 uncultured Asticcacaulis sp. | reverse complement strand
GACCGCGACACTCAGTCGGGTCCGATGGCGTCGCGCTTCGACAAGTGCCGCGCCTATGAACGCGCCCGCGCCTACAAGATGCTCGACCAGCAGCTGTCGATGATGGATGCTTCGGAGCGTGACAAGGTTCGTGACCGCGTCATCTATATCCAGTCGAACATGGGGGCCGAAGGCTTCCGCACCCTGGCGCGCCTGTACGACAAGCAGTACGGCCCGATGGGTGAGCCGGCCAAGGACCGTGAGGCCGTGCGCGCCATGCGCCGGGGCTCCGACTACGCCCTGGTCAATGCGCGCTCGCTGTTCGAACGGTCGGACGTCGATGCCTACCTTTATAACTACAAGGCGATGGAAACCGGCGATGTCGGCGCCTACGTCCTTTTGAAGGATTTCGAAAAGTCGGCGCCGGAACGCCAGCGCTATGCGACCTTCGTCGAATCCAAGGCCCGCCGCTGGGTGGCGCCCTACGAATTCTATCCGACCGAGACGCCCAAGGGCGGCGTTCCGCATTCGGATGAAAGCAAGCCGGACGAAGCGGCGGTTTACGCCCTGTCGAAGATGGAGGAACTGCCCTTCATCCACGTCGTCCGTGCGCTCAACTATCTCGACCTGCTGCATACCGAATGCGAAGGTCCGGGCGATATCCCGAAGCAGACGATCGACGGCCTGCGCGGCATGATCGGCATGCCCGCGGGTGAACGCCTGACCTATCTCGACCGTGTTCGCGCCATTCAGCTGGCGGCCGTCAACGGCGACTCCAAATCGCAGCTCGTCCTGGCGGTCATGTATTCCGAAGGGGTCGGCGTCGAAGTCAACTATGCCCGCGCCTTCTACTGGTATCAGCAGGCCGAGAAGCAAGGCTCGCCCGAAGCGCGCTTCGCCATGTCGACCTATTTCGACCTGGGCCTGGCCGGCGTTGCCGACCAGAACAAGGCTGAATCGGTCGTCCTGCAGCTCGACTCCGCCCTGGCCGGTTTCCGGCCGTCGGCGACACGCCTGCAGGCCGTGCTCAATCAGGTTTCGCGTAACCCCGATCAGTAACAGCAGGCCGTACCGGCCGCGGGGACATATGATGACATTGCCGCACCGGCTGACCGGCGGCGGCCTGAGGAAGAGACAGATGTTGATGCGTAAAGACAAAGCTGCCCATGTACGCCCCGGCGCTTCGCTCGGAGTGGCGGGCGCTATCGCCGGCCTGGTGATGTCGTTCGCAATCACCGCGCCCTTCCCTGCCTTTGCCGGCGCTGAAAACCGCTACGATGGCAATAATGCCGCCCGCGTCAGCGGCTATATCAAGCCCTGTTTCGGCATGCTGCTCGACGCCCAGCTACGCACCTGCGGCGGCAGGCGTCACTATCGTGAAAGCGGCTACCAGTACGGCTATCATGGCGGTCGCTACGATGCGACGATCAATTGCGACACCGCGCCGCGCGGCTATGTCGAGAATGTCGTCGAACGCATCCGTTCGGGCGGCGTCCTGTACCTGAAGGCCAAGAACCGTTCGTGTATCGCCAGCCTGGATCTCAAGAAGTCGATCACCATTGTCGGCACCGGCTATAGCCCGCGCGACATTCCGGTACTGGTGGCGCCAGATGGCCAGTCGTGCATCCGCATCGCGCCGACGGCCGAAAAGGTCATCATCAAGAACGCCTATATTTCCAGCCCGCGCGGCGACCAGACGGCCTGTATCGAGGCTTCGGGGTCTGAATTGACGCTGCAAAACAGCCAGGTGCGCTACCAGGGCGATGCGGCGGCGGTTCACCTGTCGGGCGGGCGGCTGAACATCGTCGAATCCTCGCACATCATCGCCAAGACGCGGTCGGTGGCTGTGGCTATCAACAACGGCGAATTCTTCGCGGAAAACTCTGAAATCGCCACGACGGCCGGCGGCATCTACGGCGTGCTGAGCGGTGATTCTCAGGTCAACGGCTTGAGCGTCCAGCAGCTCGCCGACTGGCGCGGCTTTCAGCGCGGCGAAGGCGCCATCGGCGTCGAGCTGAAGCTGGACAGCGCCAATTCAATCCTCAGCATGATGGACACCAAGGTGCGCTATTTCGCCCGCGGCATCCTGCTTGACGGCGCGGGTGAAGCCCTGCTGGCCCATTCGCTGGTCGAACACACAGACCATGGCATTGTCGCCTCGCTGAATCGTGTCCGCGTCATCGAAAACACGGTCATCGCCAGCGAAATCGGCATCGATGTCGTCGATGGCACGGCCTTTGTCGGCAACAATCGTGTTGCCCGTGTCCGTACGGCCGGCATTCTGGCGTCGAGCACCGGTGAAATCCGCGCTGTCGACAACCGTATCGAAGCGGATAAGGATGGCTGCAAGGTTCTGAAATGGGGCAATGTCCCACCTTCGGAGCGCGTCTGTACGCCGTGGTATGACGGTTCCGAATTCGACGTGCCGGGCGATGCCCGCGATCAATATCTGTTCGATCAGTACTGGCCGCGTGAGAATATTGTTGCTTCGGCGCCGGTATCGACCACGCCGACGCCGGCGCGCGCCGCCGATCCGGTTCGCAACTGAGTTCAACATAACGCCTGTGAAAACGCCCGGCATCTCGCCGGGCGTTGTGTTTTCCC
>CBIHPL010000549.1:0-2588 GCA_966212005.1 uncultured Asticcacaulis sp. | reverse complement strand
GCCGACGGCGGCGTCGAATCCTTCAGGATGACCTTGGCCTGCAGCACGCCCGGCTGGGCGGTGGTCTCGACGCGGTCGTAATATTGCAGTTCCTGGAGACGCTTTTCCAGGACATCGCCGACGTTCTCGTCCATCTCCTTTGCCGTCGCACCCGGCCACACGGCGGTCACGGTCATGATCTTGACGGTAAAGCGCGGGTCTTCGGCGCGGCCCAGTTTTATGAAGGCGAATGTGCCGGCGGCCAGGACGGCCAGGATAAGAAACAGGGTGACGGCGCGTTCGCGCACCGCCAGGGCGGACAGATTGGGAAAGCTCACAGCGTGCCTCCCCGGATGGCCTGCACGACCTGGCCTTCGTTGAGCAGTTGCGCGCCGGCGGCCACGACGACTTCGCCTTGGGCTAGGCCCGACGACAGGGTCGCGGTTTCCTCGTTGAAGCGCGCGACCGTCACCGGCCGGGCGCGGACGCTGCCCTTGGCGTCGACGACCCAGACCCTCGTACCGCTGCCCTTGTCGACCAGCGCGGCCAACGGAACATCCAGCGACGACGACGCGGTCTTCGCGCCGGAAGGCGTCACCCGGACAGTCGAGCCCAGCGGCGCGTCCGCGAAGCTGGCATCGAGCACATATCGCGCCTCGAACAGGCGCGTCGACGGATCGGCGGAGACGGATACCTGGCGCAGGCGCCCGTTAAAGGCACTGCCGCCTGCGCCGAAGACGGTGATCTGCGCGGTCTCGCCGATGGCGTGGCCGGCTTCCGGCAGACCGACGACCGCTTCCGGTGCGCCTGCCTGGGCAATCCTGATTATCGGCTGCCCGGCAGCCACAACCTGTCCGGCTTCCCCGGGCAGGTCGACGATTACGCCGGCGACATCGGCGCGCAGTTCGGTGTAGGCGCGCTGGTTCCTGACGGTGGCCAATTGCGCTTCTGCTGCCTTCAGGTTGGCGTCCGCCCCATCCTTCGCGGCCCTGGCCTGTTCGATCATGTCGACGGAGGTCGATCCGCTGGCCGCCAGGCCGTTCACCCGCTCATAATTGGCATTGGCCCTGACCGCGGCGCTGCGTGCGGCGGCCACGGATGCCGTGGCGGCATCGACGCCATCGCTGTAATCGGTCGGATCGAGCCGCATCAGCAACTGCCCAGGGGATACGCGGTCACCGAGATTGACTTTGCGCTCGATGATCTTGCCGCCGACCCGGAAGGCCAGGGTCTGCTCGACCCGTGACCGGATCGTGCCGGCATAGGCCGTTCCGGTTTCGGTCGAGGTGCCGACGCGGTAGGTCAGGACGCGCGGAGGGTTATTGGCTTCGGGCTTGGTTGGGGCCTGACAGGCAACCAGAACCGCCATGACGGTCGCCAGGGAAGCCAGGGCCAGGCCGTTTTTTATTGGAGCGGATGAAAGGGACATGTTGACTCTGATCCATGGGGTGGCGTATTTGATACTTATGAGTATCGTAAAGCGCCAAAATTTGGATACTGTCAAGTATCATTATTATCATGACTGAAAAAAAACCAGGCCGCCGTGGCCGCCCCGTCAATGAGGCGCTGCGGCAAACCATTGTCGACACGGCGTGCGACCTGTTCCTCGAATTGGGTTTCCAGGCCACGACCATGGATAAGGTCGCCCAGCAGGCCAGAATATCGAAGCTCAGCATCTACCGGCATTTCGAGAACAAGGAGGCGTTGTTCAGCGCCGCCATTGCGGCCCGATGTCAGCAGTTCGCCCCACCGTCCCTGTTTGAAGGCGGCGAGGGGACAGCCGAAGAGCAACTCCTGGCGGTCGGTTCAAGTTTGCTGGGCCTGCTGCTGAGTCAGGAGGTACGCAGCGTCGAGGCCATGGTTATGGCTGACAAGACCAATCAGACGGATCTGGCGCGTCTCTATTACAATGCCGGTCCCGCCAGGTTCATGAGCCAGATCGAGGCGCTGCTGCGGCAGTTGCACGCCAGGGCCGTCCTGAACATTCCCGATCCCCATCAGTCCGCCCGGTTATTCGCTGCCCTTTTCAAGGGATCTGACCTTTTGATTACCGCGCCGTTCAATCCTGTTGGCGCATTGGACAGCGACCTGCGCGCCTACTGCCTGTCCGCCGTCGCCATGTTTATCCAGGCGCATCGGTCGACCAGTGCGTGAACGTCAAACGGGGTAACGTGTCCGCCGTTCATTCCAGTTTGCGCATCGATTCATGCATGAATGGGATTCGCTGCCGTCCGGAAAAGGTGCCTATATCTCGCCTTATAAAAACCGGCAGGGACGTGCTGTGAGCACAAAATCCCTGTCGCCATAAGGCGAGGAACGACATGAACAGAAACAGGGCAGGGTCAGTGCGCGCGCGTCTCATCGGCGGCGCATCCTTCGTTGCGATGCTGGCAATGACAGCGCCGCAGGTTATGGCCCAGGATGCGCCGCGAGAAAGCGACGTCGTCGTGGTGACGGGCTTCCGCGGCAGCCTGCAGAACGCCATCTCGACCAAACGCAACGAAAACGGCATTGTCGACGTCATCAAGGCAGAAGACATCGCCGACTTCCCCGATCTCAACCTGGCGGAATCGCTGCAACGGATTCCGGGTGTGGCCATCACCCGCGCC
>CBIHPL010000548.1:0-2590 GCA_966212005.1 uncultured Asticcacaulis sp. | reverse complement strand
CGGTAAAGCCCGATCGGGCCGTCTGGTTCGGATTGCCGAGGTCCACCTGCCAAATCTTGCCGTCGGCGGTTTTGACTTTCAGCGAAGGGTGGGGCGGCGCCATTGAGATCGATTCGATCTTGCCGTTTATCTGGCTTTGCTTGTCTTCGGCCCAGTCCCAGCCGTGGTGCGCGAGTGCCGACGTGGCGGCCAGAAGCGTAGTTGCGGCAAGGGACGAGGTAAACAGGCGGCGTGTTGCGGCGGTCATGTCGATGCCTTTCGGGTTGCAGCCTCCCCGCCTCAGTGTCCTCCCGGCCAGGCCCGTCCGTCAACCGTATAATGCGCTTTTTGATACTGCCGGCCGCCAATCCAACGCCATTCTTATGCGGCCGGATATAGGCTTGCTCCATCCATTCTTGTCGCAATGTCTAGGCGGAAAATGGCTTGGATTTGTGGCCACGCCGCATTTCGTTTCCGCGTATCGCTTATAGGAGCATCCCATGAAACACACCCTGCTTTACGGTTCGACCCGGGTTCTCAGCCTCTTGCCCTTCGCGCAGGCCCTGACCAAGACTCCGGCGTCGCCCACGCTTATGACCGCCGCGGCACTGGTCAACACGCCATTTGTACGCCGGGTGGCGCCAGGCCTCAGCGCCGTTGCTACCGTTGGCCTTGCCGCCATCGCCGTCGCCTCCTTCGTCAAGGGGCTCAAGCGCAAGAAGACCGAAGGCCGGCGCGGCGACGATCTGGCGCGGTCGAGCGCGACCTGAAGTTCTGTTGCACGACCAGGAGCGGGCCCTCCGCCTCGTGACCATACCGTCCGGCGATTGGCCGCAAACCCGCTAACATTAAGGCTTACACTGCCCTTATGACCGTTCCCGGCGAACGGCACTGAGCCTTTGCAACCTTTGACCTATCGTTTTTCTCTGCCTCAGTCTTTTTTGAAGTCCGAGGCTAACATTTCAGAGGACACGCCATCATGGCCGACGAACTCAATTTCAAGGTCAAGCCGGACAGCGGGCTGCATCAGCCGTCCCTGGCCACCGCGCCCAGGCCGGCTGCGGAGGCCGCGCCCGTGGCGAGCCAGGCCACCATGGACACGAGCCAGATCGATGCCGTTCACAAGGTTGCGCGCGACCTCAAGCGGATCATGAACAGCACGAGCCGCCTCAAGCCCGAAGCTGCCGGTCATCTGGCACAGGTCAGCAAATGGACCGATGATTATCTCACCGGCCTGGACGCGGCGCGCAAGCTGTCGGAAAACGCCGGTGGCGCGCTTGGCGAAGCCCAGCGAGAGCTGTCCCTGGCGCTCGATGAATTTCTACGGCTGGAAGGGGAAGGCGGCAATGTGGCCAGCCCGTCGCAACAGCGTCATACCGACGATCTGAGCCAGGCCCTTCGCCGCCTGAATACGCTTATTCCAGCGGCGCAGACGACGTTCAGCACCGCCAGCGGTCCGAACGATCCGCCCAATCCCGAGATCGAACCCGGAGAGCCTGGCGCCCCCGAGATCAACCCATCGCCGGCGCCGGAAGGTAATCCGGACGTGCTGCCGGACATCCCGCCCATCGACCGCCCTGAAATCGCCCGTCCTGAAACCGTAAGGTCGCAGGCCGGCTGAGTGTGGAGTTTTCCTATGGCTTTTCCCAACCCCCATCCCGTTCCTGGCCATAGGCCCGACTACGCCCATCAGGTGCGTTATGACGGCGAGTTCTACGAAGAAGACTTGCCACCCGAACTCTTCGATCCTTTGGAAGAAGACGAGGATCTGGCTGTCTTTCAACATATAGCCGAACATATCGACGATTAGGTAATGAGCACCATAGCGAGAATAATTGTTGTCATCCTGATCCTCGTCGTCGTGATTGCCGGCGCGTCGATCTTCCTTAATCGTACGGATGGCCGCACGACAGGTGAGAAGGTGGGTGAGGCGATAGACGCTGTTCCGGTTGTCGTCGAAAGTGCCGCGGCGGAGTTTAGCGAATCCTCGCCTTTGGCCAAGGCCGAAGATGCGCTTGAGAACGCCGGTGACGCCGCGGAATCGGCCATGTCCAAGGTCGGCAAGGAGGCGCGTGAAGCCGCGTCGGAAACGTCGGCCGACATCAAGGCTGCGCGCGACAAGCAAAAGCAACAGGAGAAGGCCGAAAAGCGCAATCCATAAGTGATCACATATTTGCCGTAGCAGCAAATGGCTGTATGGGCATCAGTTGGCGGGGGAGTCGGACGGTCAGGTCGGACTCCCCCTTCCCGTAAAGCCATTTGTTCGCACTCTTTTTGTCTGATATGATTTTGCCTATGACGCCCGACGATCTGTCATCTCTTTCTCACGATGAGATGCGTGAGTACCTGCACAGACAGATGCTGTCGTCGGTATCCCATGACCTGAAAACGCCGCTGGCGACGATCATCGGATCGCTGGAAGTCATGACCATGCTTTACGACAAGCTGCCTGAGGAAAAGCGGCGGTCGCTGATCAGTTCCGCCCTGACCGAAGCGTTTCGTCTCGACTATTTCATCACCAACATTCTCGACATGGCCAAGTTCGAGGCCGCTGCGGTCAAACCGCGCTTCGAGGCCTGCCGGATGGGCCAGCTGATCCAGGACAGCCTGT
>CBIHPL010000547.1:0-2609 GCA_966212005.1 uncultured Asticcacaulis sp. | reverse complement strand
GGCTGGTGACGTCCGTGACCATCAGGACCCGCGACACGTTCGGGCTGACGCCGACAATGCGGCCGACCAGCCCCTGGTCGGTGATGACCGGATTGCCGAAGGTGATCTTGCGGCTGGCGCCGGCGTCGATCAGGCGATTATTATTGAATGGTCCACGCGTGACCGATACCGAGCGCGCCGTGACGGCTTCGACGGCCGGCTCGGTGCGCAGGTTGAGCAGCTTTTCATAGCGCTCATTGACGTCCTTCAGCACGAAATAGGCGTCGCGGTACTGACGCAGCTCCGCGACCTGCTTTTTCAGCGTGCGGTTTTCGCTGGCCGCGAACAGGTAGTCGTCAAGCCAGCTGGTCCCCGAGCCGACGACATGGACCGGCGCCGCCAGCGCGCCATTGACCGGCTTGGCCGCACTGTCGAATACCGAACGGTCGCCATAGGTCGATTGTTCGACTTCCTCGCGCCGGTCGCCCAGCAGCATCAGGGCCGCGAAAATGCAGACACCGACGACAATGGCCATCACCGCCCAGGTCACGGGCAGTTTGAGATGCTCGAAGTGCTTGTTGTCCCCGTAAGCCACTTAAGTACTTCCTTGGTTCCCTTGGGAACCGGAACTGTTCGGATAGCAAACCTGCGGCTATCCCCTCGCAATCGAACGTTCGTCAAATTCGGAGCGGTGCTTTACCCGTCAAGTGCGACCGGACCGCGACACGAATGTGACCGATTATGACAAGGTGGCGTCGAGAATGCCCTTCATCCAGCGCGGGTGCTCCAGCACGCGGCCGCAGCCGATGGCCACGCACGACAGAGGATCTTCGGCGACCGATACCGGCAGGCCGGTCTGGTCACGGATTTCCACATCGAGACCGCGCAGCAGCGCGCCGCCGCCTGTCAGCATGATGCCCTTGTCGGCGATATCCGCCGCCAGTTCCGGCGGTGTCGCTTCCAGGGCGACCTTGACCGCATCGATGATCTGCGCGACCGGCTCGGCCAGGGCTTCGGCGGCCTGGCGCTCCGACATGCGGACTTCGCGCGGCACGCCCTGCATCAGGTCGCGGCCCTTGACCTCGATCGCCATGCCTTCGCCATCGTGCGGGACACGGGCGGTGCCGATGTCCTTCTTGATGCGTTCGGCCGTCGTTTCGCCGATCAACAGGTTGTGGTTGCGGCGCATGAAGTTGGTGATGGCCTCGTCCATCTTGTCGCCGCCGACGCGGACCGACTTGGAATAGACGATGCCCGACAGGGACAGGACGGCGACTTCGGTCGTGCCGCCACCGATATCGACGACCATCGAGCCGGTCGGCTCATGGATCGGCAGGCCGGCGCCGATGGCAGCGGCCATGGGTTCGTCCAGCAGACCGACGCGGCGCGCCGAAGCGTTCAGGCACGAGTCGTTGATGGCGCGACGCTCGACGGCGGTGGCGCCCGACGGCACGCACACGATCACCTTGGGGTTCACGAAGCCTTTGCGGTTGTGGACCTTGCGGATGAAGTACTTGATCATTTCCTCGGCGACTTCGAAGTCGGCGATGACGCCGTCACGCATCGGGCGGATGGCTTCCATGTGGCCCGGTGTACGCCCCAGCATCTGTTTGGCTTCGATACCCACCGCGTGCACCATCTTGCGGCCGCCGACATTGCGCAGCGCCACGACGGACGGCTCGTTCAGCACGATGCCCCGGCCCTTCATATAGATAAGCGTATTGGCCGTACCCAGATCGATAGCGATATCGTTGGAAAAACCGCCGAAGAAGGACTTTAACATGGACTAGACTGCCTTGGGTTCCGATAAGGGTGGGAGAGGCCGGGATGCGGGAGAGGCGAAGGGTAAGATTGCGCGCTGGCAAGCCTTATTCAGGGGCTTGAATCGCAGGCGAGACCTTGTAGAAAGCCATCACTTGCCCTTAACTCAGGTGAATTTCAAGGGGGTTGGTAAAAAAGTTGGTTTCAACTTACAAGCCAAATGGTTAATTTAGCGTTTTTCCTTATAAACCAAGGACTCGCGGATAGCGACATCACATTTATTTTAGATGCTGGACGGCCGCTTGAACGGGTCGGATCAAGACCACCCGCCCGGCCGTCGCGTCGCCGGCTTCAGCCCCGGTCCTTGCCCGTCAGATAGAGCCGGCGCGCGCCGATCATCACCCCCAGCCAGACGGCCGCCAGGACCGCCAGGAACAGCCCGGTCTTCCACCCGTCCGGCCCGCGAAACGCTGTCAGCGAGCCGCCGAGAATGGCGACCAGCAAAATCTTGGGGATACTGCCCAGTGCGCAGCCGGCCAGGAACGCCGGGAAAGACGCTTTCGTCGCGCCGAACGCCATATTGACGACGATGGGCGGCGCGGTCGGCAGGTTGCGGATGATGAACGACGCCGAAAAGGCGTTGCGCCCGATGTAGCCCGACAGCTTGTCGACGTGGTTGCCGCCGAACTTCTGCAACAGCCCCTGGCCCATGAACCGCCCCATATAGAAGGTCATGGCCGCCGAGGCGACGGTCGCCACCCACGAGTATACGCCGCCCCACACGGGTCCGAACACCAGAACCGAAGCCGCGACCAGAATGAACTGCGGCGCGCCGACGTGCAGCGTCTGGTCGACGATCTGGTCGGGAC
>CBIHPL010000546.1:0-2609 GCA_966212005.1 uncultured Asticcacaulis sp. | reverse complement strand
TAAACATCGCACTCCCCCCGGTTGTATGTTACGGGGACGCTATCATGACACCGGTGGACTGTCACGGGCTATTGTATGCTGTCGCGGTCGCCGCCAGGACGCAAAATGTCCGCTATCGCGGCTTGCCGGCGACGACAAGCAGGGGGCCCAGCAAAGCGTGGCTATCCCGGCGGTTCTGCATCGGCACCCATAGACTCGATACAGCGCCGTCGAGGTACAGGGCGTTGCGGCAGCCCAGTGCATCGCGGAAAAACCGGGCCAGACGGCCGAAGGATACCGGCTCGTCGCTGATGACGAAAACGGCCGTGCCGTTCGAAGCCACACCTACGGCGTTGCGAATGTATTTCGACGTACCGTCTGGCGCAAACTGGTCGTTGAGCTTGCCGTCGATGACCAGCATAGGCCCTGACTGGGTTGCCCAGACCGGAGTTTCTTTTAGCGCGGCGAAGGTGTCGCGGGTGGCGATATGCGGTGAACCGTCCGCCCTGGTGAAAAAGACTCCGTTCGGCGGCATGTAGAAATTGCCGCTGCCGCTGCGAACATTCAGGGCGCGGCGTGCCTTTCCATTCTCTACATAGAGCCCTATGGGCTCGCCGGTATCGCCGAACATGCCGGCATTTACAGCAAATTTCACCCGGCGTGACGTGTGGCCCAACTGGTTTTTCAGGCGGGCAAAAGTGCGCAGCGGCTTTCCGTTCCGGTCTGACTGGACAAGCGTCAAGGTGTCCGTGGCCGGATCGTACCGGCAAACCGTAAAACGGCTGCCTTCGAAGGTTCGGGGCTGGCAGGGCGCGGCTGAGGCCATTGCCGGTGTACAGGCAGGAGCAGAGACCAGAACCGCCAAAGCCATGAGCAACCGTCGCACAGTTTCTCCTCCCGAAGGCACCCGATCAGCGCAGATGCGGCGTGACGCGCGCCTTGAGAATCGTGATCAGCTCCGGCTGCATGAATTCGTACTCGTCCGGAATATTCAAGCAGATGACGCGGGCCGATTTAAGGTGCGGTCTGAATTTTTTGCTCAACTTGTTGCGGTGGGCCTTTTCCATGACGAAGACGATGTCGATGTCTTCCAGATGCTCGGGTGTCAGGGGATCGACAGCGTCGTGACTGAGGCCCGCCGAGCGCGTCTCGACGTTCGGATACTCGGCGAATACCTGTTCGGCGGTTGGTGAGCGCAGCCGATTGGCAGAGCAGATGAATAGCAGGCGCTGCATTATGTGACGTTGTTTGATGCTCTGATCCGCTTGACGTTTCGCAGGTATAATCGGCCGCAGGTGAGGGTGAGCCCTGAGACAAACACCGCCGGGTATAATCCGGAATGTGACAATGCTGGTGCCCCTTTGGGTGATGACACTTGTATACAGGTCCCCGGTGCTCAAATCCAGCAACTTGCTGCGTGTGCAACGAAACGGCGATATAAGCGGCCCTTTGTGTTGCAGATATTGCTATCGATATTTGTCGCTATCCTGCAATTGACCCTGCGTAAGGTTTCGCGCCGGAAAATGAAGTATTCATTGTATCCGGAATTGGCCTGAGGCGTAAATGTGACAGACTGAAAACTTATCGCTCAGCCTTACCTTGCGGAAATATTGTTTTTGATGGCCAGTTGATTAGTCTCGTTGGCGGCGCGGCGGTAATGGGCCGGGCCGTAACTATAACAACGCAGGTTACAGGGTCGTTCCATGATCAAAATCCGTTCGCTGGCGCTTGCTGCCGGCGCCGCCGCCGTATTGCCGCTGCTGATGGCGGCCGGCGCCCACGCCCAGGAATATTCACGCCTGATCAGCTTCGGCGACAGCCTGTCCGACAACGGCAACCTGTACACCGCGACCAGCGGCACCCAGCCGCCAGCGCCCTACAACCGCCGCTTCACCAATGACCTTGTCTGGGCTGAGTACCTGTCGGGCAGTATGCAGGGCTTCTTCACCGCCACTTCCTACACCACGGGCAATTACAGCGCGGCCTTCGGCAGCGCCCGTACAGATAGCCTGACGTCCTCACCACCCGGCCTGCCGGCGCAGATCGCGTCTTATCTCGGCCATGGCGGCACGTTCGGCGCCAATGACATTGCCAGTGTCTGGGCCGGGGCCAACGACATCTTCCAGGCCCTGCCGGGAGCGGCGGCAAGTCCATCGACCGCTGGCGCGACCATGACGACGGCCTCCGCGACGGCAGCCGGCAATGTCTCGGCTCGCGTCAACCAGCTGGCGGGAGCGGGCGCGAAAACCATTCTGGTGATGAACCTGCCCGACCTCGGCAAGACACCGCAGTTTTCCTCGGATCCTTCGGCATCGGCGCTGACGACGCTCAGCGCCATGACCTTCAACACGGCGCTGAACTCGGGTCTCAATACGGTCGCGGGCGCACAGGGCGGCAGCAATATCGTCCAGGTCGATATCTACACGGCCTTCAACGCCATCATCGCCAACCCGGCGCGCTTCGGCTTTACCAACGTGACCCAGGCCTGCATTACTGTTACGGCCTGCGTCACGGGCAGCCAGGATGTGCGCAACGCCAACCTGTTCTGGGATGGCGTCCATCCGACCGCCACTGGTCACAAGCTGGTCGCGGCCCTGGCGGGGCAGTATCTCTACACCGCGACCCTTAGC
>CBIHPL010000545.1:0-2612 GCA_966212005.1 uncultured Asticcacaulis sp. | reverse complement strand
GCCCGCAAGGGCGAAGACGCCGTGTCGCCGTTTTCCGTCGAGGTGTATCTGCTGCGCGTCGACCGGCAACTGACCTATTGGCCGGAAGCCAGCCAGCGCAGTATCGCCTGGGTGTCGCCCTTGCAGGCTCAGTCGATGATCAGCAACAAGGCGCTGGGCGATCTGATAGCGGGCTTTTTCGACAATGACTTTCCGCTACCTGGCCAGGACACTGAATAGCAGCGATCCCGAATAGGTCCCGGTCGCCTAGGCAGGCTGGCTGGCCGGGCCGGTATTTTCCGGCGTGACGAATTTCGAGCCCTTGGCGGGGATGGCCCGCATGAAGGAAACGTCGCCGGCCGGAAATTCCGGAGAGGTGTTGCCGTGGCCCAGTTGGGGCGTTCCGATGCGGAGGTAGGTCTGGTCGGACGTGTCTGACACCAGCCAGGAGCCGGCGTCGGTGTTGAACCTGACCCATCGCAAGCCGGCAAAATAACCCTGGAATTCAGGATAGATGGCTGCGCCCGGGCGATCGACGCCGCTGGTCGCCTCGCGCACGCCCAGTTCCGGCCCGCGCAGCCGGTTCTGCCATACCCGGTAAGGTCCCTTGCCGAGGCTGCGGATCGACTGGATGCGCTCTTCCGGGTGGTCGAAGGTGATGCCGTGATAGATATATTTGCCCGTAAGCGTGTAGCTGTAATCGAGCTTAAGCGAGCCGTCGGCGCGCAACGTCCAGCGGAACCGGTCGAGACCAGAAGCGGAGGTGGCTTCAAGCCAGGCCTCGCCGCGTTCCGTTCCCGTCGTAATCGTGGAAGGGGAAGGCGGCAGGGGGAAGCGGTCGGCCTCATAACCTATCCGCACTATTTTGGGTGCGATGGCGCGGCCGGAATCGCTTCGGGGCGTCGAAAAGCGCATGGCCGAAACCATCTGGGGGGCGAAACTGTAGCGAATGCCGTCCCAGCCGCGGCGGGTGCTGTCATAAATCGTCTTCCAGGTCTTGCCGTCACCGGTGATCTCGAGCTTGAAGCCGGCATAGCTGTCGGCTTTTTCGAGGGGAAGCTCGATCTCGATGACATTGGCCATCTGCGGCGCCAGTGTATGGACGTTATCCGTGCCGCCGGTAGATTTAAGCTCGATCCAGTTGGGCGTGGCGCCCTGCGGCCTGGCAAAGACCAGGCGCGGGCCGTTGGCCAGGCTGAGCGCCTTGTTGCCGGCCCTGATTTGGCGCAACAGACCGGTGACGGGATCGAATGTGGCGCTCGTCTTGCCCGCGGTCAGGCGGATATCGCCGGCGGAGGCGGCAACTGCGGGCTGGCTGCCGTGACCGGCCGCCGGAAGCGACGGTCTGGAGGTCGGCCATACCCACGTCCATACGTCTTGTCCGCCGGGCCCCGTAGCCGTCAGTGTGACGGCGTCGGCCTTGCGCCAGCCTTCCGGCAGATCAAGCCTTAGCACCCCGGCAGCGTGTGGCGCGATGTCGGGACCTGTCAGTGTACCGCTGGCAAGGACTGTCGGCGCGGTGGTCTTTGCGGCGGGACCGGCGAAACGGATGGTTTGCCACCTGAACCGGACCTGCGTGAGGAAGGTGAAGTCATAGTGATTCCTGACCTGCAAAGCGCCGTCGAAGCCGGCTTGCAGGTTGGGCGCCTCGATCTGGACCGGCGACCAGATATCGCGGATCGTAAAGTAGCTGCCTTCCTTTTCGTGGTTCGGTCCCACAAGCCCGTCCGGCGCGTAGGTACTGAACGAGTCTATAGCTCCGTCGCGGTCGGTGCGGGCAATGCCTTCGTCGGCAAAGGCCCAGTGGAACATGCCGGCGCCGCGCGGTGAGGCTGAAATGGCGCCCCAGTAGTCCTCGAGCCCTGCGCCGCCGCCGCCGTCGTAAAGAGCGTGAAGGACCTCGGTCGGCATGAGCAGGTGAGAGGAAGCCAGGCGTTTCGTCAGGTCGGCCCAGTTGGAATAGTGCTTGGTGTCGATGTCGTCGTGCAGTTCCCACGGGTGCAGGACACGGCGCTGTTGCGGGTCATAAAGGGCGAACTCGCCATCCAGGTCGCGGTTCCAGCCGCCTTCATTACCGTTGTCCCAGAACAGAATGCTGGGGTGATTGACGTCGCGCTCGACCATCTCGCGCACCAGCAGCCTGCCGTTGACCGTATCATGGGCATGCTGCCAGCCGCTCAGTTCATCCAGCACGTACAGGCCCAGTTCGTCTGCGGCTTCCAGCAGTGCCGGGTCGGGCGGGTAGTGCGACATGCGGATGGCGTTCATGTTCATCGACTTGACCAGCCGGACATCATCGTAGCTGTCCTGAGCATCGAGCGCACGGGCCGTCCGGGGGCGGAAGCTGTGGCGGTTGGCGCCTTTCAGAAGGATGCGCTGGCCGTTGAGGTAGAGCCCCTGGCCGGGGCGAACCTCGAAGGTGCGGAAGCCGAAGCGCTGCGTCACTGTGTGGATCGCTTCGTCGCCCCGGTAGAGGGTAAGCCTGAGCGCATAGAGGTTTGGCGTTTCCGCCGTCCACAGTTGCGGGGTGTCGATGCGCGTCATCAGCCGCACCTTGCCCGCGCCGCCGCCGGGAAGCCGTAGCGAAAACGGAGCCCCCACAGGCTTACCTTCCAGGGTGGCAACCTGTCCTT
>CBIHPL010000544.1:0-2626 GCA_966212005.1 uncultured Asticcacaulis sp. | reverse complement strand
GCTTGGCTTTCTAAAGACCCACATAACCCCGGCCCGCAACCGCTATCTTCTTTTCCGCTCCAAATTTACCTTACACGCCGGGGGCCGATCCAGCCAGTGTCCCTGACTGTGCAGCAGCCGCCGCGGCGGTGTGATATCCCGCGACTATTCAAGTCTTGTGCCACAAGCCCGGCGCGCACGACGGCTCAAATAACGCAAGAAAACAAGGCCTACTATGGCCCGGACCCTACTATGCTGCACCGCAAACGACAAGGTGGAATGTTTTCGCACATGCACCCGCCGGATTGTGTGCGGAAACTGCATGATTCGCGTCACAGGTGTGCCGAAACTGTACAGCCCGTCTATGATTAGAAAAGGATTAAAGTTATATGTCGCTGTGCCGTAACAAGAATTGAGCGAAGATGTCCAGAACGGTTCTGCGCAATCTGGGGTTTGCCGCCGCTGCGTTTGTCGCCTTATCGGCGACATTGGTCGTCTTCCTGTGCGTTCCACGCTTCGCGGATGCGAGCAACAGCCGCCAGGCCGTTCCAGTGTCGGCATTCATCGACAGTATCGGCGTCAATACGCATATCAACTTTACCGGTCCGGACTATTCCGGATATGCCGACACCAACCTTACAATCGACAGCCTGCGTTATCTCGGCGTCCGGCACGTGCGTGACGGCGGGCGCAGTTTTACGCCCGACCAGATCGCGCGCCTCGTCGCGGTGGCAAAGGGGGCGGAAGCCAGGCTGACGCTTACGCCGGGCAGCGGGGGACCTGTCGACCTGGAGGCGTTCCATAAGGGCCTGCTTGACCTGGAGGCGGCACGGCCGGGGGTCCTGGCGGCGATCGAGGGGCCGAACGAAATCAATAACGTGTTCATGCACGAACATTGGAACGTTGCATACAAGGGTCGGACGAGCGATATGTGCGCGCGCGACTTTGGCCCGAGCAAGGCGCTGCAGCAGGATCTGTACGCCCTGGTCAAGTCCGACCCGGTCCTCAAGGCGGTTCCGGTTTTCAACTATACGGTCGTCTACCTGAAAAAAGGCGTGGGCGAACCGGGCTGCCAGGCCGATTTCGATGCCGACATGCAGGCGATCGGCACGCAGAACGCGGCAGATTTCGGCAACATTCATGAATACGCCTTCCAGGGCGCGCCGCCGCGGGCCGTCCTTTCCAGGGCTTTGGCCCGCAAGGCTGTTACGCCGGGCAAGCCGGTCGTCATTACGGAAACGGGTTTCGCGACGGACGAAGACCCGGCCGCCCGTCCAAGGCTCAGGGTCAGCGAAACGGTTCAGGCAAAATATACCTTGAGCACCCTGTTCGACGGCTACACGCTGGGCGCGCGCCGAACCTATATCTACCAGCTGCTCGATAACGCGCCGGACGTCCCGGCGACCACGATTGAAAAGCATTTTGGGCTGTTCCACGCCGACGGCAGGCCCAAGCCGGCAGCGGTCGCCGTGCACAACCTGACGCAGATATTGACCAGGTCGGACGGCGGGTCTTCGGCCGGGACCGAAGCACTGGTCTATACGATCAAGGCGCCGGCCGGATTGCAGGACACGCAGCTCCTGCTGCAAAAGACCGATGGCAGTTACGTGCTGGTCCTGTGGGCCGAACCGCCCATATGGAATGCCGGCGCGCAGAAGGACGTGGCCGTGAAGGCTGAAGCCGTTTCGATTACGCTGAAAAAGTCCGCCGACCGGATCCGGATCTATGATCCCATGGTGGGGACGGCGCCTATCGAAACCCTGGAGAAGGCCCGTAAGCTCACCGTCAAGATCAGCGACCATCCGGTGCTGATAGAGTTCAACTGAGGTGACGCGATACGATGCGGCCATTCCGCCGCACCGTATCGCGCAGAGCCCTTATTTCTGGATAGCCGGGAAGCCGCGACGGACGACATATCCGCGTTCGTCTGCCGACATCTGTCCGCCGGAGTACAGGGTGGTCGTCAGCATATGCATCTTCCAGGAGCGCATATTGTACTGCATGCCGAACTTGGCTTCAGCGCCGCCCTTTTCCGGATGGTCGACCAGTTCGTAGACATCGATATCCTCGACATTCAGATACTTCTGGTTCGTTATGTAGTTGAGAGCGTTGTTCAGGCTCTTGTTGCAGTTCTCGACCAGCCTGCCGCCCCAGACGTTTTCATACAGCGGATCATAGATTTCGGCGCAGTTCACCTCGTTGAAGTGAACGGGCTTATTGTACTGCGACAGCTTGTAGAACAGATTGAAGGTACCCCAATAGAAGTTGGGATCCGTGCCCAGGCGTTCGTAATAGTGGTACGAAATGACCTCGTACTTGACGCCTTTCGACGCCATGAAATCCAGGAAACCGAAATGGGTCGAGGTGGTGTTCATGATACGGCGCAGCTTCAGGCCGTTGTCGGCATTGATCTTGTCGATCGCGTCCGAAGCACCCTTCAGCACAATCGCCCATTCGTTCATCGCTGCGGTATCGAATTCGCGGGCGTTAAAGCCCTTGCCCCAAAGCGGCTGGCCGGAGGCGTCCTTGACCAGCAGGTTGAGCTCGTTGCCGAGTTCGTAGTCGTTGATTTCATACTTGAATTCATTGACGAAGGCGTAGGTCCGGTCATAACCCTGGCGGTAAAGCGCGTCAGCATCGCCCTTCG
>CBIHPL010000543.1:0-2629 GCA_966212005.1 uncultured Asticcacaulis sp. | reverse complement strand
GTAGTCGAGCAGAAATTCAACACCCGCGCGGTTCGTGCCGTCGGTACTAGCGGTGTCGCCGCCATCGCCGATGTAAACCAACTCGGAATCGAGGTGCAGGGCCCACAATGCCGCCGTCGCCGTCAGGCCGTTGCGCGACCAGCGTGCGCCAAGCTCGGCCCCCGAAGACGGCGCGAACAGGGCGACCTTATCGGCCGGGTCGTCCGTACCAGGAATAACCGAAATCGTGCCGCCGCGAAGATCATTGGAATGGAAGCCCGAGCCGGCATCGGCGTAAAGTTCCAAAGCCTGGGAGACACGCCAGGCCGCGGTGAATTTGGGGCTCAGCAAAGTATCGCTGGCCGCACCGCTGTTCCTGGGATCATTCGACCGCACCTTGCCGCCAATCGTGTCAAGCCGGAGCCCGCCGGTAACACGAACTGGACCTAAGGCACGCGTCGCATCGGCATAGACAGCGGCCGAATACTGCTTCACCTGGTCTTCGCGCACGGTCGACAGAATCTGCCGTTTTTCGGTGAAATAGAGCCCGACCTTGCCGGCATCGTCGTAGCGCACTTCTGCTCCGGTGCCGATTTTCCAACCCAGTATTGGCGTATCCCAGGTCTTAAGCAGCGATCCGCCATAGATCCAACGCTCGTCAGCCTGTTCGAACTGGTCGCCATGGATGGGGTCGCGGAGGAAATAGGTAAAGTTGGAAAAGAGAGCGAGCGTATAGCGCTGGGCATACAGGGTGGCGTCCAGTCCATCTTCGCCATGCCGTTGAAGCGCGGCGATATAGCGGGAGGTTTCGCCATAATCGCTGGTGTCGATGGCGCCCAGACGCGTGATCAGGCTCTGGTCGACGGCGCGCTGAGGAATTTGGTCGTTGGCATTGGTGTGGGCGTCATAGGCCATTCCGGTCAATGACCAGTGGTTCAGGCCCAGGCCATCAAGTGCGAAACGGCCAATTACACTGATCTTGCGCTGGTTGTCGGCGTTATCGTAAGGCCCGCGATAGCTGCCGAGCTCGACGACGATAAAGCTGCGGTCGCCTAACCCCTTGACGCCCAGCAGGCGCCCATAGCCATTTTCGCCGATCGTCGTCTGAACATAAGAGGGTGTGCCATTGCGGAAGGTTTCAAAAGCCGCGCCGCCGGCATTTGAAAAGTCGCCCAGGTCGGCATAGTAGGGGCCCTTGCGATATTTTATAGTCTCGACGACCTCGGGGATAATGCCGTTGAGATCGAGATAGCCCTGGCCATGGCCGTGGCTGCGCAGGTTGAGCGGCACACCGTCCAGCGACACGGTGAAGTCCGTGCCGTGATCCAGGTTGAAGCCGCGCAGGAAGTACTGGTTGGCCTTGGTGTTTCCCGAATGCTGGGTGGCGGCCATGCCGGGTATCACTTCGACCAACTCGCCCGGCCGGGTCAGCGGGCGATCGGCAAACTTTGCAAACGACACGGTGCCTTCGCTGGCGGATGTCGCGATGCCGATATCGTTGCGACGCTTCCCGAACACATAGATATCCTGGGTGGCTTCGGAATCTGGAGCAGTCTCTGCTGCGGCAACCTGACACGCCGTGCCACATAGGAGGTCTGCGGCCGCAACCATCCCCGTCAACTCAGTCTTTGTCATGCTGGTTGCCCGCCCTCTGTGCGCATCCCGCCGGGTCTTCCGTGAAGAGAAGGGATTTTGACGTCGAATGGATGCCACGCGGTCATGCCCTGACCGCGCGCTCATCCACAGGTTACATGCCCCAGAAGCGGTAGGTGACGGTCAGGTGGATGGTGTCGATCCTGACCTCGTCCTCGCTGCGGCGGATATCCGTCCCGGAGGTATTGGCGACCAGGAAGGGATTCGAAGCAAAAGTATTGGCGCTGGGCCCGGCGCGGACGATCGGGGCCTCGTCATCCAGCGTGGTGTGGAGATATTCGACGCCGACCTTCCAGCGGTCATTGATGCGCTTTTCAAATCCGAGACCATATTGCGCGCCGCTGCCGTCGTCGCCGTCGGTCGCCGCAAAACTGTTCAGCGCATTGGTCGTGGCAAAAGTACGGTCGATTTCAGCCCAGGCATAGCCCGCCGTGCCGTAGATCAGCCAGTCATTGACCACATAGCCGAGGCGCGCGCGAATCGAGGCCAGCGTGTCGACCTGACGCGTGAATGTGTAGGCCGCCGGTGTCGTTGAAAAGCCGCTGACGCTGTCGCGGACATCGACGCCCGAGACATCGGCGACCAGGCCGTAGACAACATTGCCGCTCTGCCAGTCATAACCCAGGCGGACGCCAAACCCGCCGTCTTCCTTGTCACCTGAACAGTCGTCGCCGGGCGTCCGACCGATCGCCGCACCGGCACAGAAACCGGGCGAAAACGCATCCGCACCGCCTGCCGTGCGGACAGTATCGTCATATTCGCCATCCAGATTAGTGTCGAACAATAGCGTCTCGCTATCCTCGCCCGACTGGGAACTGCCAAAACTGACGCCGGCATACAGCCCGGACCATTCTTGCGCAGTTGCCACGCAGGGCAGGGCAATGACACCGGCGACGGATACCGATGCGAGCGTTTTCGAGAGCATTTTCATGGAACAGCCTGTCCGAGATTGAGGTACCATCCCTCCTACGTGCAACTCCGGAATTTTGATGATGCA
>CBIHPL010000542.1:0-2641 GCA_966212005.1 uncultured Asticcacaulis sp. | reverse complement strand
CCGGTATGGGAATTCCCGGTCGATTCGTGGCTGAAGGTCATGGACATCAATCTCAACGGCCTGTTCTACTGCAATCGCGAGCTCATCCCCTTCATGCTCGAAAACGGCTACGGCCGCATCGTCAACATCGCTTCGGTCGCGGGCAAGGAAGGCAACCCCAATGCTTCCGCCTATTCCGCGTCAAAGGCGGGCGTGATCGGTTTCACCAAGAGCCTCGGCAAGGAACTGGCGACCAAGGGCGTTATCGTCAACGCCCTGACGCCAGCGACGTTCGAGAGCCCGATCCTGGCGCAGCTGCCGCAAAGCCAGGTCGACTACATGCGCTCCAAGATTCCGATGGGCCGCCTGGGCGTCGTCGATGAATCGGCCGCCATGGTGTGCTTCATGGCGTCGGAAGAGTGCTCGTTTACGACGGCATCGGTCTTCGATACGTCCGGCGGGCGAACGACTTATTAGTCATCCGCACCGGACGTCTTTTGTTTGCCCTATCGCTTCGCTGCTTGAGGGCAATCGGCGGCCGCACGACCTACCAAGCTACTCCCTCTCCCCGGCCTCGGCGGCAGCCAAACGGGGAGAGGGTGGCCCATCGGGCCGGGTGAGGGGCAAAAACACGTCACCCAAAACGCCGATCCCCTCTTCCGGCCTTCCACTCTACAGGGAAGAAAAAGAGGAAAACCCATGGCTATCCAGCGCTTTGTCGATGCCCACATCCATCTGTGGCAACTGAACCGCCTGTCCTATGCCTGGCTGACCCCGCCCTTTTCCGACGATGGACCCAACGGCAGCGTCGAGCCGATCGCGAAAGACTACGTTCTCACAGACTATTTCGCGGATGCCGAAGGCTTCAAGGTCGACAAGGTCGTCCATATCGATGCGGGCGCGTCCGCATCCGACGCCCTCAATGAGACGCGCTGGCTGCAGTCCCTGGCCAATGAGACCGGCTATCCCAACGCCATCGTCGCCTTTGCAGCGCTGAATGATGCCGATGTCGAGCCGCTCCTGGCCCAGCATGTTGAAAGCCGCAATGTCCGCGGCATCCGCCATATCATCAACTGGCACGAAAATCCGAAGCGCACCTATACGCCGCGCAACCTGCTGGAAGACGCAGGCTTTGCGCGCGGCTACGGCCTGCTGTCGCGCTACAAACTGTCCTTCGACCTGCAGATCTATCCCGGCCAGATGATCCAGGCCTATGAGCTGGCTAAACAGCATCCCGACACGCCGGTCATCCTCAACCATATGGGCATGCCGGTCGACGCCGACCTGACGCAATGGCGCCAGGGCATGTCAAAGCTGGCCGAACTGCCGCACGCCGCCGTCAAGATTTCCGGCCTCGGCTTCGTCGATCGCGGCTGGACGGCCCAGTCGATGCGCGGCCTTGTGCTGGAAACGATCGATCGCTTCGGTCCGGAGCGCTGCGCATTCGCCAGCGACTTCCCGACCGACAAGCTGTTCAACTCCTATTCCTACGCCTTACGCGCCTACGACGACATCACGTCAGGCTTCAGCGCCACCGAGCGCGACGCCCTGTTCGCCACCACCGCCGAGCGCATCTACCGGATCTGAAAGGACTTTAAGTGAAACAAGCCGCGGTAAAGCGCACCTTAAACATATAATCATATAAAGATATCTTTATATCTTTATTGACTATCGAAATCTTCGGCGTTAGCAATCGGTGATCCACGCCATTGCTTTGAGGAACCGCCGTGTCGAAATCCGCCCCCACCCTCCCCGTCGCCACCTTAGGCACGCCCCGCATCGGTCTGCGCCGCGAACTGAAAACCGCGCTCGAAAGCTTCTGGGCCGGAAAGACCACTGAATCCGCGCTTTACCAGGCCGCGCGAAATTTGCGCGCCGTCAACTGGGGCCGCCAGGAGGCGCGAGGCGTTACGGTCACTCCGTCCAACGACTTTTCGCTGTATGACCACGTGCTCGATACATCGGTGATGGTTGGCGCCATCCCGGCACGCTACGGCTGGCAAGGCGGCGCAGTCGGGCTTGAGACCTATTTCGCCATGGCGCGCGGGTCGAACGGCCATTCGGAAGGCTGCGGCCACGGCTGTACGGTCCGCCACGGCACCGGCACTCCGGCGCTGGAAATGACCAAGTGGTTCGATACCAACTACCACTACATGGTGCCGGAATTCACGGCCGGCCAAACCTTCACCCTGACCTCGCAGAAGCCGGTCGATGAGTTCCTGGAAGCCAAGGCGCTCGGCTACCACACCCGTCCCGTCCTGCTCGGCCCCGTCACCTATCTGCGCCTCGGCAAGAGCGACAACGGCAATGCCGTCGCCCTGATAGACCGGCTGGTCCCCGTTTATGTCGAGCTGCTGAAGCGGCTGCGTGACGCCGGCGCCGAATGGGTCCAGATCGATGAGCCCGCACTTGCGCTCGACGGCGACATCGCCACGGCCGCGGCCCTGCAAAAGACCTATGCCGCCTTTGCCCGCGAAGTTCCGGGACTGAAGCTGCTGGTCGCTTCCTATTTCGGCGGGCTTGAGGACAATCTCGACCTCGCCGTCGCCCTGCCGGTCGCGGGCCTCCATATCGATCTCGTCCGCGCACCCGAGCAATTGGACGCCGTTCTGGCCAAAGCACCGAACGATCTCGTCCTGTCGCTGGGCGTGATCGATGGCCG
>CBIHPL010000541.1:0-2681 GCA_966212005.1 uncultured Asticcacaulis sp. | reverse complement strand
GGCGCTCGGGCTGCATCCAAGCAAGCTAAAGCTAATCCAAAAGACATTGCTTTTCAGGTGGTAAACTACCTGGCAAACGACCCTATTTTTAAGTCGGTAGACGTTGCTGGACCGGGATTTATTAATTTCATTCTGTCCGACAACGCGTTGAGCGAACGCGCCAATGCGCTGGCGGCTGATCCGCGCGCGGGTGCGCCGAGCGTCGCGTCGAAGCGCAAGGTGATCATCGACTACGGCGGCCCTAACGTCGCCAAGGAAATGCATATTGGCCACCTGCGCACCGCGGTTATCGGCGAGAGCCTGAAGCGCGTCATGCGCTATATGGGCGACGAAGTCATGGGCGACGCCCACTTCGGTGACTGGGGCTACCAGATGGGTCTGCTGATCCTGGCGCTCAGCGAGGAGCAGCCGGATCTGCCGTACTTCGACGAGGCCTATACCGGCGACTATCCGGCCGAACCGCCGGTGTCGCTGGCCGATCTGGGACGCCTGTATCCGCTGGCCTCGAACAAGGGCAAGAGCGACGCCGACTATCGCGACCGGGCGCGCAAGGCGACGAAGGAACTCCAGGCCGGCCGGCGCGGCTATCGCGCCCTGTGGCAGCATTTTGTCACGGTCAGCCGTGAAGCCCTGATCCGTGACTATGGCGCGCTTGGCGTCTCGTTCGACTGGTGGAAAGGGGAATCGGACGCCGATCCCTATATTGAAGGCATGGTCGCTGAGCTTAAGGCCAAGGGGCTTCTGGTTGAGGATGCCGGCGCGCAGGTCGTGCACGTCGCCAAGCCGGGCGAAACGCGCAAGAAGAAGCTCGATGATGGTTCGGTGATCGAGGTCCCGAGCCCGCCGCCGCTGCTGGTCGTCTCGTCGGAAGGCTCGGCCATGTACGGCACGACCGACGTGGCGACCATCGTCCAGCGTCAGAAGGAATATGGTCCGGACCTCAGCCTTTACATCGTCGACCAGCGTCAGGCTGAGCATTTCGAGCAGGTCTTCCGAACCGCCTATCTGGCCGGGTTCGCCAAGGAAGGCGAGTTGGAGCACGCCGCCAATGGAACAGTCAACGGGCCGGACGGTACGCCGTTCAAAACGCGCGACGGTGGCACGCTCAAGCTGGGTGAGCTGATCGGCCAGGCGGTCGAGAAGGCAACAGAGCGGCTGAAAGAAGCCGGGCTGGGCGAGGGCCTAAGCGAAGCCGATTTCGCCGATACGGCGCATAAGGTGGCGGTCGCGGCCCTGAAGTTCGCCGAACTATCCAATCACCGGCTGACCAATTACATCTTCGACCTCGATCGCTTCACCAGTTTCGAGGGCAAGACCGGCCCTTATCTCCTCTATCAAGCCGTGCGGATCAAATCGATCCTGCGCAAGGCGCGCGAGCAGGGCATCGCTGCTGGCACGATCACTGTTGCTGAGCCGGCGGAGCGCGAACTGGTTCTGCTACTCGATGCCTTCGATGCGGCGCTGAAGGAAACCTACGTCAAGCGCGCACCGAATATCCTGGCCGACCACACCTACCGTCTGGCCCAGGCGTTTTCGAAATTCTATGCCGCCTGTCCGGTGCTGCTGGGCGAGGATACGGCGCTCAAGGCCTCACGCTTGGGCCTTGTCGCCCTGACCCTGCGCCAGCTTGAACTGGGGTTGGAACTGATGGGCATGTCGGCCCCCGACCAGATGTAAGAAAGGCAGGGCCAACGCCCTGCCTTTCATTTTCAAAAATCAAATATATCGCCGAGATCGAAGCCCTTTTTCTTCTTCTTGTGGGGCTGGCCGTACTTGTCATAGCCGTACTTCTTGCGATCGTCATCATCATCGTCGTCGTCATACTTGTACGGCTTCTGGTACTGCGGCTGCTGGTATTGGGGCTGCTGGTATTGGGGCTGCTGGGGCGGCGCTTGGTATTGTGGTGGAGGAGAGCTCGGCATGGGCGCGTGTCCCTGTGCCAGGCCAAGAAGCTTTTCCAACTCGCCGCGATCCAGCCAGACGCCCCGGCATTGCGAGCAAACGTCGATCAGGATGCCTTCGCGCAGAACCTCACGGAACGCGCCCTGACAGACGGGACAGGTGATGGCGGACATGGCTTCTCCTTCAATAGCTTACGAACCCGACATTGGGTTTTAACCGTTCGGTTCAAGGCGCGCGGCGCAGAAAATCGACTTAGATTCGGAAAGCTGCTGACAAAGCCGTGAAGTTGGGTTTAACTGTTACCGGATGATTAACAAGCGGGTTGTCATGGCGGGGCGTGAAGGCAAGGGAACCGGTAAGACGCCGCCGAGATCGGGCGGTTGGTCGTTCCCGCTGTTCCGCAAACGCGCCGCCTTCTATATCGACGGCTTCAACCTCTATCACGCCGTCGATGCCTATAAGCGCCCCTATCTGAAATGGCTGAATCTTAAAGCGCTGGGGCGGGCCATTGCGCCAAAGTCCGAGGCAGTCAAGCGTATCGTCTGGTGCTCGGCCATTCGCCCGCAATCCAAGAGCAAGATCAAACGCCACGAAGACTATATGAAGGCGCTGAAGGCTCAGGGCGTTATCTGCCGGATGGGGCATTTCGTCCACGCTACGGACGGCTGCAATTCGTGCGGCCACAAATGGCAGCTTTCGGTGGAAAAACAGGGTGACGTGAACCTGGCGCTGTCGATCGCCGCGGATGCCGAAGACGACCTGTTCGACGTCTGCTACCT
>CBIHPL010000540.1:0-2684 GCA_966212005.1 uncultured Asticcacaulis sp. | reverse complement strand
GGCTTCGGCGCCATTGCCTGCGCGCCGAAATCCTGGGCCGCCGCCGCCGCCGACTGGCGGATCGCCTTCGCCAACGCACCGGCAGAGGGTTACGCCGACAGCGCCATGACGCGCATCCATGGCCGCATGCCGCAGGGCCTGGCCGGCAAGCTATACCGCAATGGCCCGTCGTGGTTCCGTTATGGCGATGATGTTACCGGCCACTGGTTCGATGGCGACGGCATGGTCCAGCGTTACGAATTGACGGAGGCGGGCGTACGCCACAGCGGCCGCTTCGTCGACACCGTCAAGCGCCGCGTCGAACAGAAGGCGCAGCGCATCATGATGCCGGGCTTTGGCACAAAAGGCGCGGCCGACGCGCCGGTGACCGGGCCGGACGACGTCAACGCCGCCAATACGTCGGTGCTGCGCGTCGGCGATGACGTGTGGGCGCTGTGGGAAGCGGGCTCACCCTATCGCCTTGATCCCGACACGCTGGAAACGCGCGGACCGAAAACCTTCCGCGATGACCTCAAGGGCATGGCCTTCCTGGCCCATCCAAAGGTCGAGCCGTCGGGCCGTGTCTGGAGCGCCGCCTTCATGGGCACGAAGGCCTGGGTATGGCAGCTCGATCCGCGCGGGGGCCTCGAGCTGGGGGAACTGATCGACCTGCCTCAGGCGGGTTATGCCCACGACTGGGCGGTGACCGAGCGCCACTTGATTTTCCCCATGCAGCCCTGGGTGCGGGAAAGCACGAATATGCCGGTCGCCAGCAATATGGCATGGAGGCCTGAGAGAGGGTTGCAGATTCTGGTCGTCGACAAGGCCGATTTCAGCAAGCGGCGGGTCTTTGAGCTGCCGGCCGCCTTCTACTTCCACACGGGCGATGCCTGGGAAGACGCCGGCGGGACCCTGCATTTCGACGTCTGCCTGAGCGACAATCCGAGGTTTGCCTCCGCGGGCGCACACGATATTGTCCGGGGCCACTATGACTCCGCCAATGACGTCACCGCCGAACTGGCCTTGGTCAGCCTGCACGCTGACGGCAAGGCCGATGTGCATCGGACGGGCGCTTCCGCGGAGTTTCCCCAGACCGACCACCGCCGCCAGGGGCTGCATCGCGACAAGGTGGTGCATGTCCACCTGGATACGCCAGGACGCCCGGGCGCACGTGCACTGGCGGTTACGGACTGGAAGACCGGCAAGCGGCAGGTCCATGACTTCGGCGCCGATGTGATCGTCGAAGAAGCGCTGTTCGTCGCCCGGCCGGGCGGTCGTGTGGAACTTGACGGCTGGCTGGTCGGGACGGCGCTCGACCTGAAGGCGCGGCGGACGCAGGTGCATGTCTTCGACGCGCGCCATGTCGATGACGGCCCGGTCGCCAGCTGGCAGGGACAACATGCCACGCCATTGGGCTTTCACGGTACATTCGTTCAGGGATAGGGCAGGTGCGGTGGTGTATTACGGACGCCGTAATATGCCGCCAACCACGGCCTTGTAGATCAGGACGACAACAGCGATAAAGGCCACCTGCAGGACGTCGCCGAGATAGAGCAGGCGAGGGTCGAAGCCGAGATCACCGACATTGGGCGACATAAGGATCAGCAGGGTTACCGCGGCCGCAAACGTAATGCCCCCCAGGACCATGACGCCAATAATCACCAGCGTCACCGCGGTCGCCGTACGCAACTGTTCGACCTGCAATGGCGTGACGGGATGCGGGCGCGCCTTGTCGCCCATCGGATAAAACACGGTGCCACGCTCGTTCTTGCCGAACAGGGGGTTGAGAAACGCATCCATGCTGACTACCCCCCTCCGATCGGCGGGCGAAAACTCTCGACCAGTGCGCCGACAACCAGATGCCAGCCGTCGACCAGCACGAAGAAGATCAGCTTGAACGGCAACGATACCACAACCGGCGGCAACATCATCATACCCATGCTCATCAGGACGCTGGCGACCACCAGGTCGATGACAAGGAAGGGGACGAACAAAAGGAAGCCGATCCAGAAGGCCTTTTTCAGTTCGGATATCATGAAGGCCGGCGTGACGACGCGTACGGGCAGCTCCATCTGCTCCTTCGGCATTTCCATCTTCGACAGGCGAACGAAGAGACCGAGATCCTTCTGGTCGACCTGGGCCAGCATGAAGCTTTTCAAGGGGATGCTCGACGCTTCGAACGCCTGCGGCAGCTCCATCTCCTGATCCATCAAAGGCCGGATGCCCTCGTTGTAGGCGCGCTCATAGGTCGGCGCCATGACGATGGCCGACAGGAAGAGCGCCAGCGAAATGATGACGGCGTTGGGTGGACTTTGTTGCAGGCCCAGCGCCGTCCGCAACAGCGACAGGACAACGACGATACGGATGAACGAGGTCGTCATGATGACGATTGACGGCGCCAGCGACAGCACCGTCATAAGCCCGATCAGCTGCACGACGCGCGCCGACAGGCTGCCGCCCGTGCCCAGGTTGACGTTCAGTTCCTGGGCAAAGACCTGATAGGGAAAGATCATCATCGCAAAGCCGACGATGAACGTCGCCAGGATGATCAGGTTCTGTTTCAGGTTTTGACGACGCTTGGGCGCCTTTTCAGAACAGGTCGTCATTGGCGTCCTGGGTCTGATGCGCACGAGGCGAGGGGCGGGGGCGCGGCGTTTCGGTAACCGGTTCAGCGGCCTTTACCAAGGACGGTTTTGCGCCGGGCT
>CBIHPL010000539.1:0-2690 GCA_966212005.1 uncultured Asticcacaulis sp. | reverse complement strand
GCAGGCGCTTCAGCTCCGGCACCAGCTTGAGGATACGCGCCACCAGATTGCCCAGCTGCGGCGTGCCCGGCAGATCGCTGCCCCACGAGGTCAGGTCGACGCCGGTCAGGACGATTTCATTATAGCCTTGCGCTACCAGCTTTTGCGTCTGGCCGATGACATCGCCGGCAGCCGCCGAACGCGAATTGCCGCGGCCATAGGGGATGATGCAGAAGGTGCAGCGGTGATCGCAGCCGTTCTGCACCTCGACAAAGGCGCGGGCGCGGTCCTTGAGGCCGTCGATCAGGTGGCCGGCGGTTTCCTTGACCGAAAAGACGTCATTGACGACGACGCGGGCGCTGTCGGCCGTCAAGGCATAGGCGCCCTTTGTCTGCTTGTCGGCATTGCCGATGACGAAGTCGACCTCGGACATTCCGGCGAACATGCCCGGATCGGTCTGCGCGGCACAGCCGGTGACGATCAGTTTGCGGTCGGGGTTCTCCTTGCGCGCTCGGCGGATGGCCTGGCGTGCCTGGCGCACCGCTTCGCCGGTGACGGCGCAGGTGTTGAAAATGATAGCGTCTTTCAGGCCATCGTCGGCAGCGGTCTTGCGGATGACCTCGCTCTCGTACGAGTTCAGGCGGCAACCAAACGTCACCACGTCTACGCTGGAGACTGGTCGGCTATCGTCGCTCACAGCTCACCCGTGAACTCAAGCTCGACCGGGCCGGTCATGATGACGTGGTCGTTTTCAGCCCAGGCGATGTGCAGCGGCCCGCCGTCCATGATCACGGTGCCTGCGCGTTCGGTCAGGCCACGGCGTGCGGCGGCGACGAGCGTGGCGCAGGCGCCGGTGCCGCAGGCCTGGGTAATGCCGGCGCCACGTTCCCATACACGCATGCGGATGGTTTCGCGGTCGATGATTTGCGCGAACTCGACATTGACGCCTTCGGGGAAGAGCGGATGGTTTTCGATCAGCGAACCGGTGGCGGCGACATCGACAGCATTGATGTAATCGACAAAGAAAACGACGTGCGGATTGCCCATCGAGACGGCGCAAGGCGTGTGATAGAGCGGATCATCGATCGGCCCGACCTGGAGCTCCAGGCGCAGGGTGTCCATCTCTTCCGACAGCGGGATATCCTGCCAGTTCAGGCGCGGTGCGCCCATGTCGACGCTGGCCGTGCCGGTTGTGTCGTCGGCGCGCAGGATATTCGCCCGCGTCAGCCCACCCAGAGTGTTGATCTTCAGCATCCGGTCGGGCGTGTCGCGGTTCAGCACCCAGGCGACGCAGCGCAGGGCATTGCCGCAGGTTTCGACCGTGCTGCCGTCGGCATTCCACACGCGCATGAAGGCGTCGCCGTCCGTGCTGTCTTCGATGGCAATCAACTGATCGAAGCCGACGCCGGACGTGCGATCGGCCCACTGCCGGATCTGATCGGGCGCGGGAGCAAAGGCGTTCTGGCGGGCATCGACGACGATAAAGTCGTTACCGAGCCCGTTCATCTTGAGAAACGGACGGTTCATGGAGCGGTATATAGAGCAAAAGCCGATAAATTGCAGAGTTTCCGTAAAATATATGTGTTGTCGTCGTCAAACGGGTAATGTTAGCCTTGCCGAAATCCTTGGGGGGACGTCATGACCAGAACATTCACATGTGGCCTTATGCTGGCTGCGTCGCTATTTGCCGTCAATGCAGGCGCACAGACCACACAGCTGGCGCCATGGTTCGACTCCAACGGCTTCTATAACAAGGCAGGCGTCGACAAGGACCGCCTGTTGACCGACCTGACCACCTGCCGGGCTGAAGCCGTGCGCGTAAAGACCGTGCGCGGCACACGCACCGGCTTTGTTTCCGCCAGCGCCTTTACGGCTGACGGCAGATACGATCCGGCGGTTTCCGGCGCTGCAACCCTGATCAGCAATGTCATCTTCGCCATCCAGGATGCAAGCTACGCGGAAAGTCTCGAGCCAAAAGAGTTTCGTGACTGCATGGTGTCGATGGATTACCGGCGGTTCACTATGGGCGCGACAGACCGAAGCAAGCACAATGCCACGCCAGATCAGGGTTTCAGCGCCCTCGTCGCTGCCGAAAGCCCGGCAGAAGGCAAACCCTATACTGGCGGCATCTATGACAACTACTATCTACCGGACCTGGCGGCAGCGCCCTATCCGAACGCAACACCTGAAGCCACGCCGGACGCGCAGGGCGCCTATAGGCCGATACCTCCAGTCTTGCCTGCCACGCCCCTGCCGCCTCAGGCCGTAGGCATTCGGTTCGACGTTCCGGGCGATCTCCAGCCGGTTACGCCTGGCGCGCTTGCGGTCCCAAAGGAAGGCGCGGCGATTGTCGTCGTATCTGCCCGGCAAAACGCAAAGACGGCAGCGGACTGGGTGGCGCGCTTTGCTTTCAAACGTGTATCAAACGATGGCCAGTTCCTTGACCTGGTAAAGGACGACACGCACTTCTCGGTACTGTCCTTCATGAGCGGCATGGGTATCAAGGACAAGACACTCAAAGGGGACATATCCAAGCCCCGATATTCGACCTTTGAAATCCCCGCGGGACGCTATGTGCTCACCACCATGGGCCCGATCAACACCTGCCTGAGCACCCTGACCTTTGAGGTGAAGTCGGGCGAGGCCCTCTATCTGGGCGACCTGGTGTTCCGGAATGCCGGCATGGCGTTCAGCACAATGTTCAATCCGTT
>CBIHPL010000538.1:0-2699 GCA_966212005.1 uncultured Asticcacaulis sp. | reverse complement strand
TGCCATACTGGCTGTGCCACGTTTCCTTTGCCGTCGCGCCAGGCCGCGGTCCGGTATTCAGAACGATGGCGTTGGGCTGCGCCGGAATGGCGATCGGGGTCATGGTATCGTCGAGCGCGAGCGCCGGCGTCGCCACCGAGCAGGTCAGCGCCAGGAGACCGGCGGCCAGGGCCGTGGCGGCCGCCCGGATAAGGCGGCGCGGTTCGGGATTTGGGATATTGATTGTCATGTCTACCTGTTCTCTTGATTTATTATGGTTCCAGCGTGTGGCCGGACGTCACGGTCAGCGACGTCCTGACACCCGCTGCCGGGGTCAGTCCTTTTCGGGCTGAGGGTTGACCTCCGCCGAGCCACAGATCGACCCGGCCCGGCTTGACCGAGCGCGAGCCGTCGGCGTCGACGGTGGAAAGGGCGCGGCCGTCCAGCACGAAGGTGACGGTCCTGGTCTCACCGGCCTTGAGATGGATGCGGTCGAAGCGGACCAGGGCACGGATTGGCGCCGCCTTCTGGCCAGGATGGCTGAGATAGAGCTGGACGACCTCATCGCCATCCATCTTGCCTGTATTGGTGATGTCGGCCGACACCGTCACCTGGCCATCGCCCGGTACTGTCGTGGCCGACAGCCTTGCCGGTGCATAACGGAAGGTCGTGTAGGAGAGGCCGTAGCCGAAGGGGTAAAGCGCCTCGCCTCTGAAGTAGCGGTATGTGCGGCCCTTCATGCTGTAATCGCTGAAGGCCGGCAACTGGTCGACCGAGCGATAGAAGGTCATGGGAAGGCGGCCGGCCGGACTATAGTCGCCGGCGATAAGACGGGCGACGGCCGCGCCGCCCTGCCCGCCCGGATACCAGGCTTCTACGATGGCCGGGACGTTTTTGTCCGCCCAGTTGACGCCAAGTGCCGAGCCATTGATCAGGACCAGGACGACCGGCTTGCCGGCCGCAGTGACCTGCTCCAGAACCTTTTGCTGGACAGGCGGGAGGTCAAGGCTGGTGCGGTCACCGCCGGAGAAGCCTTGCGTTTCGACGCGCATTTCCTCGCCTTCGACCCGTTGCGACAGTCCGGCTGCGAAGATCACCAGGTCGGCCTCCTTCGCGGCGGCGACGGCCTCACTGGCGCCCGTGTCGGACGGAACGCTCCATACCAGCTTTTCATCGCCCTTAGGCTGGCGCTGGAAGGATTCGACGCGGATCTTGTTGCGGCTGCCGGCTTCGAGGCGGACCGCACCGGTGGCGATCGACGGCCGCCAGTCGACGCGCCAGGCATCGACGATCAGCTTGTCGTTGACCCAGATGCGGTAGCCGCCGTGGGCGTCGTAACGAAAGCGGTACTCCCCCGTTTCCGGCGCCGCCAGATAGCCGTCGTAGCGCACGCCGCCGCTGCGGTTGTCGCCCGCCCAGGCCTGGTGCATACCCGCGTCGGGCTTCGTCGTCTGCGGTGCTCCGGCCATATCGGCGGAGGCGAACTGGCTGACCGTCACCCCCTTTTCGGCGCAGTCCCGGTCACGGCAAAAAGCGTCGTCGGGCACCGCCGACATAACCGGATCGATCAGGCCCGAACCTTGAGCGTAGCGGATCGTCGCATTGGGGAAACGGGCCTTGATGCCGGCAAGAACGGTCACCGGATGCGAGGGTTCACCATTATAATTGCCAACCAGCGCGTCGATCGAATCGGCATTGGGTCCGATGACGGCGATGGTACGCGGCTCGGTCTTCAGCGGCAGCAGGCCGTTGTCGTTCTTCAGCAAGACCATGGCGGCCTCGGCCACCTTTTGCGAAAAATCGCGGTTGGCCTGCGTGTCGTAGTCGCCGGCGGTGATCTTCGGGAAGACCTTGGCCGGCGGATCGAACTGGCCCAGCTTGAAGCGGGCGGAGAACAGCCGGACAAGCGCGGTATCAAGCTCACTTTCCGCCAGCAGCCCCTTGCGCACGGCACTGGTCAGGTGGTCGGCCTCATTGGCGTTGCCGCAGATCAGGTCAGTCCCGGCCTTGTAGGCAGCGGCCACGCCCTCTTCCGGTGTCTTTTTGTAGTGATGCGAGGTCTTGTAATAGATGTCGCCGACTGCGTCGCAGTCCGACACGACAAAACCGTTGAAGCCCCAGTCCTTGCGCAGGTGTCTGACCAGCAGGTCTTCGTTGGCGCACGCCGGCTGACCGTCGACGGCGTTATAGGCGCACATGATCGACATGGCCTTGCCTTCGGTAATCGTCGCCCGGAAGGCCGGAAGGTAAGTGTCTTCGAGGTCGAAGCGCGATGGATTGATATTGTCGCGGTGTCGGCCAGCTTCAGGACCGGAATGAACGGCGTAATGCTTCGGCGTTGCGACTGTGCGATAGTAGACCGGGTCTTCCCCCTGCAGTCCCTTGACGAAGGCAACGCCGATTCGCGCCGTCAGGTAAGGATCTTCACCGTAGGTTTCCTGGCCACGGCCCCAGCGCGGGTCGCGGAAGATGTTGATATTGGGCGACCAGACGGTCAGGCCGCGGAACCAGTCCGAACCACCGAAGCGGTGACGACTTTCGACGTGCTTGGCGCGGAACTCAACGCTGACGGTTTCGGCGACATCATGGACAAGCGGTTCGTCGAAGGTCGCCGCAAGGCCCACGGCCTGCGGAAAGACCGTGGCGTGGGGGGCGGCGGCCCCCCCCCCCACCCCACCGGTGAACCACCACTAATAAACAAAAATAAAAACTGGGAAGGG
>CBIHPL010000537.1:0-2699 GCA_966212005.1 uncultured Asticcacaulis sp. | reverse complement strand
CGCCTGACGCGCCGCCGCAATATTTTCTCTACAGGGACGGCAAGCTTCAACCGTTGGGAAGCGAGCGCCCGTGGATCGACGCCAAAAGCCTGGGCAAGCCGGATTTCGTTACCTATAAGGCGCGCGATGGACTGGAAATTCCCGCCTTTATCACCTACCCGCCCGGCTGGACTAAGGCGCAAGGACCGGTTCCCCTCATTGTCCTGCCGCACGGCGGCCCCTGGGCGCGCGATTATGCGACATGGGACGGTTCGGGCTGGCCGCAGTTCTTCGCGACCCGCGGCATCGCCGTCATTCAGCCGCAGTATCGTGGCTCCGAAGGGTGGGGCTCCATGCTTTGGGTGGCTGGCGAATCGGTGTGGGGTCATAAGATGTCGGACGACAACGACGATGCCGCCGCCTACATGGTAGCGCAGGGCGTCGCCGACCCCAAGCGGATGGCGATAATGGGTTATTCCTACGGTGGCTTCGCGGCGATCGCGGCGTCTGTCAGGCCAAACAGCCCGTATAAATGCGCCATTGCCGGTGCCGGCGTTTCCAGCCTGCAGCGGATCGGCAACCTGTGGGGCGACAGCCATCTGCAACGTGATATCCAGGGCGTGACGGTGGCCGGCATGGACCCGATCCGCAATGTCGACAAGGCGAATATCCCGATCATGCTTTACCATGGCGACCACGACCGTCAGGCAGATACCGAACATTCGCGTATGTTCTTCAATGCCATGAAGGCCGCCGGCAAGGATGTCCAATATCACGAGATCAAGGGCATGTGGCATACCCTGCCATGGCGAACAGAGTGGCACACCGAAACATTGGGCTTAATGGAAGACTACCTGAAGAGCCCGAAATGCGGGCTAATAAAATAGTCCGATAATAATAATTATAGGGGAATTAGTATCATTGGCCTGCGCGCATGTAACGTGCGTGCGGGCCAATTGTGCTTGCGTTCCAATATATTGACAAAATTGCGGCAAAATCATCACACAGTTGGCGAACTTATTTTAATATTGAAATAATCTGTTTCAGTCTCATCTGTGACGATTTAATGTCACTCTTCTGTAAATTGAGACAACCCGGAGTATGTCATGTCCAAATCGGCATGTTCGTCGCGCCAATGGCTATTGGCCGGAACTATCCTGACCTCGCTGGTCGCCTTTACGCCCGCGATAGCACAAGAGACCACAACACCTGCAGATGCCTGTGAAAACGGCCAGCAGCCAGTGGATGGTCGCTGCGAACCGCAGCAGGAAGACTCTACGGAATTCGTTATTACCGGTTCGCGCATCAAGGGCAAGGAGTATACCTCTGCCGCGCCCGTGACCGTCATCACCGCCGAGCGCTCGAGTGCTGCCGGCCTGGTCAGCGCCACCGAAATCCTGCAGAACTCGTCGGTCGCCAACGGTTCGGGCCAGGTCAACTCGACCTTCACCGGCTACGTCATGGACGGCGGCGGCGGCATCAACTCGATCTCGCTGCGTGGCCTCGGCGCCCAGCGCTCGCTGGTCCTGCTCAACGGCCGCCGCATGCCGCCTGCCGGTGTCAGCGGCACGGTCGGCGCCGTCGACCTGAACACCATCCCGGATTCGGCGGTCAACCGCTATGAAATCCTGAAGGACGGCGCGTCGTCGATCTACGGTTCGGACGCCGTCGCCGGCGTCGTCAACGTCATCACGCGCAAGAACTTCGAAGGCCTGGAGCTCGACGCCACGACCCGCATTTCGCAGCATGGCGGCGGCGACACCTACAACCTGGCCGGCATCTGGGGCAAGTCGTTCGACAAGGGCCACCTGATGGTCTCGGCCAGCGCGTACGAGATGGAGGCGCTGACGCAAGGCCAACGCGCCAATTTCGACTGCCCGCAGGACTACATCTATAACTCCGACGGCACGCGCGCCGACCTGGTGACTACCCGCGCCGGCGAAAGTGGCTTCAAGTGCTGGGGCAACACGGTCGGCGGCGTTGTCATCAACAACACCTATTTCCGCGAAATCCGTCCTGGTTCGACAGCGTCGATCGGCGGCGTGCCGGTGAGCGGCTGGTACGGTCCTGTTCCGTTTGCCGACCGCGAAATGGACCCGACGTCGGATGACGATGTCACCATCATTTCACCGGTCAAGCGCTTCACCCTGTTTGCGCAGGGCGAATATCGTCCGGATTGGGCGAACGGCGCAGAGCTCTATTCTGAGCTGCTGATCAACCGCCGTGAGTCGGAACAGCGTGGCGTCCGCTATGTTTTCCCGTACTATGGTCCGAATTCGCCCAACAACCCGTTCGGCACGGGCACGCAATACGACCAGAACAATGGTGTAGCCGGCGGCGCCTATGTCTATCCTTACTTCCTGACCCCATCGAATGAATCTCAGGAAATCAACGTCTATCGCGGCGTCATTGGCGCCAAGGGCGACTGGCACAACTGGTCGTGGGACGCCTATCTGTCGCACTCGCTGAGCGACGGCAAGTATCTGAACGACGTCGTCCCGCAGGACCGCCTGTTCGCCGGTATCGGCTTCGACGAAAACCAGTTCGTCCACGTCCCGGTCTGTCAGGGTGTCCCGGCGGGCTGCGTGCCGCTCAACCTGTTCACGCAGGACGCGCTGTTCAACGGCAAACTGACCGACGCCGAGCGCAACTACTTCTTCGTCCAGGAAGAAGGCAAGACGACCTATACCCAGACGATCGCCGAAGCGACGATCACGGGC
>CBIHPL010000536.1:0-2716 GCA_966212005.1 uncultured Asticcacaulis sp. | reverse complement strand
CCATGATCTGCGTCCTGTGCGGGGGCAGGTCGAAACCGTGCGTTCGGAGACAAGACCGGCCCACGGCGTAAGCTGGGGAGGCTACCTCGCGCCCTCACGGCAAGGTTTCCTGTTTGGTGCGACGCACGATCGTGAAGACAGGGACGCGGCGCCGCGAGAGAGCGACCGGCAGCGCAATCTTGATAATCTGACGGCGCGGATGCCATACATCGCTGAAGCCGTAGCGGGCAGCGAGATCCGGTCGCGCGCTTCCATTCGGGTGACGACGCGGGACCACCTGCCCCTGGCCGGTGAAGTGGCGCCGGGACTGCACGTTTTGACGGGGCTTGGCGCACGTGGATTTTGTCTGGCGCCTTTGCTGGCACGTGATATCGTGGCCCGGATCGCCGGCGCACCGCCCTGCCTGCCACAGGCCGTCAGGCAGCGCCTGAAAGCGACAAGGTTGCAGCGTACGTTCACATCATAGTCGTTCATCCGCCGTTCAGCTTGGCGGGCGTAGCCATGATAACGGAGAGAAACCATCATGAAAATATCGGCATTCCTGGCGTCGGGCCTGGTTTGCGGCGTCATCGTCGCCGCGGGCCTTGGTGGCATTGGCATGGCTTCGGCGGCGTCCAACCGTCCGAACGATGACGTCAATCCGGGCCGCGACCGTCGCGCCTGTTTTGATCCGGATTTCATCCGCGGCTTCCAGACGCCCGGCAACGGCAAGGTGGTCATCCTTGCCAGCAACAATGAAGCCTATGAACTGACCGTGCCGGCCTGCATCGGTCTCGAAGACAGCATGTATATCGGTCTGAAAGCCCGTCACGGCGGTGACGTGTGCGGCCCCTTCGATGCGGATGTCGTCTATGAAGGCCTGAGCGGACGACGCGAAGTCTGCCGTGTTTCCGGCGTACGCCATCTCCAGGGAGAAGAGGCAGCCGACTATGTCCGCAAACCTATCCGGGAAAACAAGGAAGCCAAGAAGGAAGGCGCCGCTCCGGCGGGTTCCTCGAAGAACTGGTAACAAGGAAGGTCCCAAATGACGTTACATCACCACATCAAAAAGGCCGCCGCCGTCACCGCCAGCGTTGTCGCGGGCGGATTGGTTATTGCGGCGGCGTCCATGGCCGTGACGGCCAGCGCCCGGGACAACAACTGGGACGCACCGGCCCAGGACCAGGCTGCACAGGGTGCACGCAAGAGTCCGAAATGCCTCGATGCCCGTAATTCCGGTGGTTTCCATGTCGTCGACGACAAGACGCTTATGGTCCGCGATGGGTTCGGCAATGCCTATCTGCTGGATATCGGCGGGCCGTGCCGCAGCATGACCAACATGTCGCAATTCGGTTTGGAACTGTATGGATCCACCGAAATCTGCCGCGCCCACGACGCAAAAGTTCTGTACTCAAACTCCGGGGAAACGCCGGTCAAATGCCTGATCAACGGCGTCAAGCCGATCAGCCGCGAAGAGGCCGACGCATTGCTGGAAAAGGATTAAGTGTCGCCGGCGCCGTCCCGAGGCGCCGGTAAGGTCTTATTTTTTGCCGCGATATTTGACGAAAAACCGCCGACACTTTTCGTAATATCGCTCCGTTGCCTGTCAGGAGGCTTTGATATGGGGAATTTGAGTGCAAAGGCGGCCATGCGTGGCCGCGTCATCGCTGTTGGACTGGCGTTCGCCGCCGCCGGTCTCATTGTCGCGGCCTGCAGCACCGCGCCAGGCGACAGCGCCGACGCCGACGTCGCCGGTGGAACGTCGCCCAAACGCTGCCTGTCGACGCCGCTCGACACGACGCGCGTGCTCGATGGCAAGACGCTGTTTGTCGAAGACCGTAGCGGCACCTCGGCCCTGATCCACATGAACGCTTCGTGTCTGGGCACGGACATGGATCCGGTCGGGTTTACCTTCCGTGGCTCAAGCCAGATCTGCCACCCGATCGACGCCGAGATAAAGGGCCAGATCAACACCGTGGCCATCCCTTGCTTCGTCAAATCCATCGAGATCCTCGACAAGGAGCGGGCGAACAAGCTGCGGTTCGGCGCGAAGAAGGACCAGACCTGGTAAAGGAAAAAGGCCCGGAGGCAAGTCCGGGCCTTTGATTTTGTGGGGCTTTCGACCTCAGTCGTTGTCCATCTTGAGGGCGGCGATAAAGGCCTCCTGCGGGATTTCGACCTTGCCGAACTGCCGCATGCGCTTCTTGCCTTCCTTCTGCTTTTCCAGCAGCTTCTTTTTCCGTGTGGCGTCGCCGCCGTAGCACTTGGCCGTCACGTCCTTGCGCAGGGCGCGTACCGTTTCGCGTGCGATGATGCGCCCACCGATGGCCGCCTGGATCGGAATGACGAACATGTGCTGAGGGATCAGGTCCTTCATCTTTTCGCACATGCCACGGCCGCGCGCCTCGGCCCGGTCGCGGTGAACCAGCATGGATAGCGCGTCGACCGGCTCGGCATTGACCAGGATCGACATCTTGACCAGGTCGCCCTCGCGATAGTTTTCGATCGTGTAGTCGAAGCTGGCATAGCCCTTTGAGACCGACTTCAGGCGATCATAAAAGTCGAAGACGACTTCGTTGAGCGGCAGGTTGTAAACCACCATGGCGCGGTTGCCGACATAGGACAGGTCGACCTGCTCGCCGCGGCGGTCCTGGCACAGCTTTATGATCGAGCCGAGATAGTCGTCCGGGCAGAAGATGGTCGCCTTGATCCACGGCTCTTCGATGTGGTCGGTCTT
>CBIHPL010000535.1:0-2716 GCA_966212005.1 uncultured Asticcacaulis sp. | reverse complement strand
GGCTAAGCATTTCCAGGCGAAGTGGACTCCGGTTCGCCGTCCGGAAATGCGACAATGCAAAAAGCATTTCCAGGCGAAGTGGACTCCGGTTCGCCGTCCGGAAATGCGACAATGCAAAAAGCATTTCCAGGCGAAGTGCCAAAGGACGTTTCTGGCGGTTCGCCGTCCGGAAATGCGGCCGGGTTTCGCGTATCCAAATATTGGGACTGCCGACGGAAACCGTCCAGCCATGCGTTGAACGGTCATGATGCTGGGGAGCTTCATCTGTCGGTGAGTTTGCATGATGTGCGGTTCGCACTTTTTGGTCTTTTGTGCTAGGAATGGAGCGGGTCATGCCTGATGCGACCGTTCTTGCCTGGCCGGGAGGGCCTTCAACCATTTCGCGGAGCGCTGTGAGTACGGATCCTGACGAACACCTGCTGGAACGCATGGGGCGTGGCGACATGGCCGCGGTGTCGATCCTTGTCTCGCGCAAGATGCCACGGCTGGTCGCCCTGGCCCGGCGGATGCTGGGAGACCCTGCCGAAGCCGAGGACGTTGCCCAGGAAACGCTTTTGCGCACCTGGAAGCAGGCGGCGACCTGGGTGCCCGGCAAGGCCCGCATCGATACCTGGATGCACCGTGTCGCGCTCAACCTGTGTTATGACCGCCTGCGCCGCCGCCGCGAACAGGTTTCCACTGACGATGTCGAGATTGTCGACAGCACGATCAGCGCGCCGGCCCGCATGGAAGCCGCCGAAACGGCCAGCCAGGTCCAGGCGGCGATCAACGCCTTGCCCGACCGCCAGCGCGAAGCCATCGTCCTGACCTACTATCAGGAACTGTCCAACCAGGAGGCCGCCAACGTCATGGACGTCAGCGTCGAGGCGCTGGAAAGCCTTCTTGCGCGCGGCCGCCGGGCGCTGCGCGCCGCCATGAGTTCTCATAATCCCAATACCCCTGCGGTCCCCGGGAAGGGCCGCCAGGAGAAGGGAGCGTAACATGCCCAATCCCAGTATCATGACCGAAGAACGGTTCCGCGACATCCTCGAAGCCTATGGCGCCGAACCGAAGCGCTGGCCGCAGGAAGAGCGCGCCGATGCCATCTCCTACATGCTCGACCACGCCACGAAGGTCCAGCCGTGGCTCGATGAGGCGCGGGCAACCGATGGCCTGCTCAGCACCCTGTCCGACGCCGACCGCCTGAGCCTGGAAGACAGCCGCAGCCTGCATTGGCAGACGCTGGAACACCTTGCGCGGCGCATGCCGGACGAGGCGGGTGGCATTGTAGAGTTTAGACCCAAGGTTCGTCAGCCCGTTTTGTGGGCGGCCGCCGGAATGGCCGCGTGTATTGCAGGCGCGATATTCGGCATTGCTTTCAGTTTGTCGACTCTCGGTGACCTTCGTGCCCAGGCCGTGCTTGAGCAGGCTCATGTCTTCGACGACGAGGCCGTTGGATGACGCCGAAAAATCTGAAATGGTTGCTTGGCCTTTCCGTGGCGCTAAACCTGTTCCTGATTGCCGGTGGGATCGGGGCCGGGGTAGTATTGAACAAACATATCCATGGGCTGAAACGGCCTCCGGCGGTAACCACGGCTTGGGGCCACGGTACCAAGGAAATGACGCCGGAAGCCAAGGCGCGTATCAAGGCCGTGATCAAGAAGGCAGCGCTGGAAGGCGAGCCCGACATGGAAAAAGCACGTGAACTGCGCAAGCAGGCGGGGCAGGTAGCCGCCGCTGAGTCTTACGATGCTGCCCGCGTGATCGCACTGTCGGATCAGGCGCGTTCCTATGAGGATATGGCGCGTGGCAAGATCGAGACGGCGCTGATCGAGGATATGGCGCAACTGAGCGCCAAGGAACGCGAGGCGATAGCGAGCTTCATACTGCGCCCGTCCGTCCGCTTCCGTAAATTCCTTGAAAAAGACGGCGCAACGCCGCCGAATGGCAAACCCGATCCGGCCTCGGCTTCCGCGAAATAGACGTCAGTTTCCGACGTCACACTCGACACCCGGCATGTCATAAGCGTCCTTCGTGTCGCGGCGGATCGCGACACAGTGCCTGTCATCTTCGGGGCCATCTTCGCTGACGATATCAAAGGTCACCGGCAGGGCCATGGCGTGCGTTTCGTGCGGGCCCGGCGGCGGCGGCAGGACTGTGACGGTTGAGGTGGTGCCGGACCGCGGTGGTCCCAGTTCCACGCGCGCCCGCCCGACCGCGCGCGCCAGGGCGGCTTCGACAGCGGCATGCGTGGCGGGGTCGTCCAGATTGACGGTCGCGGAACGGCTGCCGGCGACCGTCTGACATGCGCTCAGGCCCAGCGCCAGCGTCACGGTCATGGCAGGCAGCCGACGCATCAGCGCCTCATCCGCATGTCACGGTTGACGTCCATGATCCACGGCTGCGGCTGTTCCAGCCTGAGCGATGCACTGGATGACGTACCGACGGCGCTGCGGCTGCTGCCGAGCGCCATGCTTGTCGGGGCCGGGCAGGTGCCGTTGACGCCATAGGTCAGCGCCGCCTTGAGCAATCCTTCCTCGGCATCACCCAGTTCATGGCCGAAGTCGTCGGCGACGGCGCAGCCGGCGATCTTGACGCCGTAGGCCTCGGTCGAGTTGTTGGGGACGAAGCCGTCGGCATAGTCGCCGAAGCCCAGTTCGTTCACGCCCTGGAACTGGATCGTGTAGTAGGTCTCGCCGCAATTGTCCTCGGGGTAGAAGCCGTATGGCTTGCCGCA
>CBIHPL010000534.1:0-2735 GCA_966212005.1 uncultured Asticcacaulis sp. | reverse complement strand
CTGCCGAATGTGAACATCGTCTATGATGCGTCCGAAAATGTCCTGCTGAAATTCGGCGCGGCCAAGGTGATCGCCCGTCCGCGCTACAGCCAGCTGGCCGGCACGGTCGAGCTGAACGACCGCACCCTGACCGGCGGTGGCGGCAACGCCAACCTCAAGCCGTATGAGTCCCTGAACTTCGAAGGCTCGGTGGAATGGTACGTCGGCAAGACCGGCCTGTTCGCGGCCGAGTTCTTCCACCGCAAGATCAGTTCCTACGTCGTCCAGGACACGCAGGACAAGGTCTTCTTCAACCGGTTGACCGGCGCCAACGCGACCTATTCCTTCAGCTCGCCGTTCAACGCCCAGGACGCCACCGTGACGGGCTTCGCCCTGCAGGCCCAGAAGGACATCGCATACGGCTTCGGCATCATCGCGAACTACACCTTCGCGGACGCCGATACGGGAACGACGGCCTACAACATGCCGTACCTGTCGCGCGATAATATCAACATCATCCCCTACTACGAGCAGGGGCCGTGGCAGGTCCGCCTGAGCTACAACTACCGTTCCCAGTACTTCACGGGTATCGGTCGCCGTAACTCGAAGGATTTCACGGACTCCTACGAGCAGGTCGACCTGTCGGCGAGCTACAAGCTCAACGACCATCTGTCGATCTATGCGAACGGCCAGAACCTGCTCGACCAGACCTACTATTCCTTCAGCTCGTTCGCCGAAGCTCCGACCGCCTTCTACAAGAACGGCCGCCGCTTCTTCATCGGCGTGAACTACAAGATGTAATGGAGCATGCTCCGAAAAAGTGGAAACCGGTTTTTCGGACAATGCATGCGACCAGTAAGGTCTAGATCGGTATGATTTTAAGTGGAAACATCATACCGATCTAAGTTTTTGTTTTAGCGCGATATTTAAGCCGAAACCGCTTACACTTTTGGCTACGCCGAACTTCGTTTCGCCATATCGCTCCAATATCCGTCCTGGACGGTGAGAGGCGTTCGGCCGTTCGCATCAAGTCATGCGAACGGCCGAATGTTTTTCAGGGGAGGCCGGTGGCGTTCTACAGCCTGACCGCTTGTCCCGTGGCGACCGACTGCGCGGCGGCCTCGGCCAGTTCCAGCGCCTTGACGGCGTCGTCGAAACCCACCAGCGGCTTGGCCTCGCCCGCCATGATGGCCGCGAAGTGTTCGATCTCGGCGCGATAGGCCGCGGCATAGCGATCGAGGAAGAAGTTCTGGAAGGCGTCCAGCACCGGGCCATTCGCGCCCCAGTGCGACACGGTCGAGTCCAGCACATTGTCGGCCTTCAGCAGGCCCTGGGCGCCGTAGGCCTCGATGCGCTGGTCGTAGCCGTAGCCCGAGCGGCGCGAATTGCTGATGACGCAGATCCGTCCGGAAGCCGTCTTCAGCGTCGTCTTGGCCGTGTCGATATCGCCGGCTTCGCCGATGGCCGGATCGACCAGGCAAGATGCGCCGGCAAACACTTCGGTGACTTCCTCGCCCAGCAGGAAGCGCGCCATGTCGAAATCGTGGATCGCCATGTCCTTGAACAGGCCGCCCGATACCTTCACGTAGGAGATCGGCGGCGGCGCCGGGTCGTGGCTGATGATCAGCAGGCTTTCCAGCGTTCCGATCCGTCCGGCATCCAGCTGACGCTTCAGTGCGCCGAAATGGGTATCGAAACGGCGGTTGAAGCCCAGCAGCAGCGGCCGGTCGCCGCCCAGCCGTCCCGCGGCGGCCCGCGCCGTGGCCAAGTCCTGGTCGATCGGTTTCTCGCACAGCACCGCCTTGCCGGCGGCGATGGCCTTCAGCGTCTGGTCGAGGTGCTGGTCGGTCGGGGAGGCGACGACAATCCCGTGGACCGATGGGTCGGCGATGACGGCTTCGAAGGTGGAGACGTCTGAACCTGTCTCAGCCGCCAGGACAGCCGCGCTGTTCCCGACCGGATCGACGACGGCCTTGAGCTTGAGGCGCGGGTGGGCCGCAACGTTTTTGGCGTGGATACGGCCGATGCGGCCGGCGCCGATAACGGCAAGGTTAAACATGTTTTTCATCCTGCGCGAAATATTTATTCCATTTTTAGAATGATGACGGTAATATCAAGCCGAAATCATTCCGCAATCGGTGTTTCGGGTTTGGAACAAAAATTCCACCGACTGTCAACGCGGAATGCTAGCCGGGCCTGATAATAGGGGACACGAGACCAAAAATGGCCAACGACCACGCCGATTCCGACGCGACGAGCCTCAATCCACCACAGACGGTCGAAGCGCTGCGCGCCGAAATCATGCGTCAGTACGACATGGCTTCGCGCCGCATGAAGCAGGTGGCCAGTTTCGTGCTGGACAAGCCCGAGGACGTTGCTTTCGAGACCCTGGCCGTCGTCGCCGACCGCGCGGGCGTCCAGCCTTCGACCATCGTCCGTTTCGCCAAGACGCTCGGCTATCCCGGCGCCTCGCAGATGCAGAAGGTGATCCGCGATGAGATGCTGGCCAGTCACATCACCCTGGCCTATGGCGAGCGCGCGCGTCAGTTCAACGAAGCGGGCGGCGGCGAGGAAGCCGCCGACACCATTCTGGACGAATATGTCGAAGCCGATATCCTGGCGCTCAACCATCTGCGCCAGTCGGTGACCTCGACCCAGATCACCGAGGCGGTCGACGCCATGGTCAAGGCGCGCACCATCTATATCGCCGGGTTTCGCCGTGCGTTTCCCGTCGCCTCCTACCTGGCCTACGCCCT
>CBIHPL010000533.1:0-2738 GCA_966212005.1 uncultured Asticcacaulis sp. | reverse complement strand
GGCTTCCGGACGGATAAAGTCGAGCAGTTCGGTTTCGACGATCTGGCCATAGACCTCTTCCGCGAAGTCGAACAGATAGGTTTCCAGCAGCTCGATATCGCCGCCTACGGTCGGTCGGACGCCGATATTGCTGACGCCGTTGACGACGCGCCCATCGCCGAAGCGCGTACGCGTGACGTAAATGCCGTAGCGCGGACGCAGGTAACTGCCCAATTTCATGTTGAGCGTCGGGAAATCGATTGTTCGTCCCTGCTTGGCGCCATGAATGACTTCGCCGAGATAGGCTTGTGGGCGGCCAAGAATCTGGGAGGCGCGCGCCGTGTCTCCCGCCAGCAAGGCTTCGCGCACGCTGGATGAAGACAGCTTGTTGCCGGCGCCATCCGTCTGACACGGCAGGATGTCGGTGGTGTATCCGAAGCTTCTGCCGAATGCCGTGAGATCCACGGCCTGCCCCTGGCCGCGCAGGCCAAAGCGGAAGTCGAAACCCGCCGAGACATGGCTGAGGCGCAGCTGTTCGGCCAGGATCAGCTTCGCGAAGTCCTCGGCCGTCAGTTGCGACATGCGCCGGTCGAAGTCGAGCACATAGGCGTAGTCGACCCCCAGGGATTCGAAGGCCCGCAATTGCTGCGACAAATCCATCAGCCGGAAAGGCGTGCCCTCCGGATGGAACAGGCTCTGCGGATGCGGCTCGAAACAGATGACGGCGGATGGCTTACCGTTGGCCTTGGCGGCGGCGACCGCCGTGGCGATAACCTGTTGATGGCCGGTGTGCACGCCGTCAAAGCTGCCGATCGCCGCCGCGGCGCCATCAGGCAGGTCCGATGCGCTTGGCTCCGGATCGTCCTGCACATAGCGTTGGGCATCCAGACTGAGGTGGTGAATCTGGATTCCGGCCGGACGCAGGGCAGGGGGCAGGTTGGGAAACATGCGGCTTACTGAGGGCGTTTGGGGGCGATAACGACGGCGCTGCCATCGACGAAGGTCTTGTTGCGCACCTTGACGACCGTCGAAAGCGTGACGTGTCCGGATTTCAGATCGATATCCGTGATGGTCACGATCACCGTGGCTTCATCACCCGGGCGCACCGCACGTTTGAAGTTCAGCGATTGCGAAACATAGATGGCGCCCTGGCCGGGCAATTCGCCGGCCAGCGTCGCCGAGATATAGGCGCCCATCAGCATGCCATGCGCGATCCGCCCCTTGAATGGAGAGGCGAGGGCGAACGCCTCGTCGACGTGAACAGGGTTATGGTCCGTCGATACTTCGGCAAAGGCATTGATGGCTGCGTCATCTACCGTAAAGACACGCGATGCCGTCTGTTCCAGGCTGAGTTCGTCGAGATAATAGGCTTTGCTCATAAGGCATCCTGCATGATTTCCGTTCATCTAGTATTGGTGCTGAGGCGAGGCAAGCCAGAAACATGTTTTGGGCCGGGACGAGGCGGGCCACTTTTGCATCTTATCGTCCGTATTTGTTGGCGACTTTCACCATATTCGTGGTTAATATAGCTTATACTATTGAATTATAATAACAAAATTTGCAAACGACCTTAACCTGATTTTATCGACTCTGGTTCATATTGGCTCATGTCTTATCCGAAGGGCCCGCACGTTGCGGGTTCACTTAGAAAAAGTGGGGCGTTCACATGGCCATCGATATGTCCATGCCGGTTCTGGTCGTAGATGACTACAAGACCATGCTGCGGATTATCTCAAACCTGCTTAAGCAGTTGGGTTTCGAGAATGTTGAAGAGGCTTCGGACGGCACCGAAGCGCTCGAGAAGATGAAAAAAGGTTCCTACGGTCTGGTCATCTCAGACTGGAATATGGAACCGATGACCGGCTACGAGCTTTTGCTCAAGGTTCGGGCCGATGACGGTCTGAAGCGTACGCCATTCATCATGGTCACCGCCGAAAGCAAGACCGAGAACGTTATCGCCGCCAAGAAAGCCGGTGTTAACAATTACATTGTTAAGCCTTTCAATGCCGCGACTCTCAAGCAGAAGATCACGGCTGTTCTCGGCGAGTTCTAAGTCTCTTTTTGGATTACAACATTATGGCCATGCCAGCAGAAAAACGAGAGACGTTTGATTCGGGGGATTTCGATCCCGCGATGGTCGGCGAACTCGAACCCAAGCTGATCAATTTGATGCAGCAGTCGGAAGCGCTGGTCGCCCTGATGCGCGGTTTCTTCCAGCAGCTGGACAAGCGCCGGTCCGAAGAATTCAGCATCATTGCCGGCTATATTGCCAAGGCGAAGGAAGAAATTCGCGAAATGCGTCCGCACGACATTTCGCAAGATCGTATCCCGACCGCCGGCGCTGAGCTGGAAGCGATCACCCGCGATACAGAAAACGCTACCCACAACATCATGAATTCGGCCGAAGCCATCATGAGCTTTGGCGCGTCCGACCCTGACTACAAGACCAAGGTCGACGACGAGGTCATGAAGATTTTCGAAGCCTGCTCGTTCCAGGATATCACCGGCCAACGCGTGTCGAAGGTCGTGAACGTCCTGAAACAGATTGAAGAACGTGTCGGCCGCCTGGCCAACACGCTCGGTATCGATGACGGCGCTCCCAAGGAAATGACGGCAGAAGAAAAGCGCCGCCACGACTTGCTGCTGAATGGTCCCGCCATTGGCGGTCCGGAAACCAAGCAGGACGCCATTGACGCTATGTTCGACGAGGCTCCGGCGGCCCCTGCCGTGACGCCCGACGCTCTGGCGGCGAAGGCCCC
>CBIHPL010000532.1:0-2738 GCA_966212005.1 uncultured Asticcacaulis sp. | reverse complement strand
CAGCGCCGTGACCGGGCAATGGGAAGCCTATAGCCAGAGTGTGGTCAAAAGCCCTGCCAAGGCCATCGACCGGGCGCTGGTCATCGCAGGTTCCGACCCGCGCGGGACGGTCTTCGGTGTCTATGATGTGTCGGCTAAAATGGGCGTGTCGCCGTGGTACTGGTGGGCCGATGTGCCGGTGAAGCGCCAGGCAGATGTCTCGGTCACGGCGGGCGAACGTTCCGACAAGCCGGTAGTGAAATATCGCGGCTTCTTCATCAATGACGAAGAGCCAGCCTTCGGCAACTGGGCGCGCGAAAAGTTCGGCGGCATCAATTCGAAACTGTACGCCAAGGTCTTTGAACTGAACCTGCGCCTGAAGGGCAACTACCTGTGGCCGGCCATGTGGGGCAAGGCGATTGCCGACGACGATCCCGAAAGCCTGAATGTCGCAAGCGAATATGGCATGATCCTCGGCACCTCGCATCACGAGCCGATGACACGCGCCCACGACGAATGGCACCGTCACAAGGAAGACGGCATAACCGGCGGCAAATGGGACTATCGCACCAATGCCGAGAACCTGCGGGCCTTCTGGCGCGGCGGGATTGAGCGCGCCAAGAGCCATGAGAATATCATCACGCTGGGCATGCGTGGCGATGGCGACGAACCGATGAGCGAGGGCACGGCGACGGCGCTTCTGGAACACATCGTCGCCGACCAGCGCAAGATTATCGAAGAGGTCACCGGCAAGCCGGCCGACCAGACGCCGCAGGTCTGGGCGCTTTATAAGGAAGTGCAGGACTATTACGATCACGGCATGCGCGTGCCGGACGATGTGACGCTGTTGTTCGCCGACGACAACTGGGGCCAGATCCGTCGTCTGCCGGACCCGAAGGCGCTGCGACGCAAGGGCGGCTATGGCGTCTACTACCACTTCGACTATGTTGGCGGGCCGCGTAATTATAAGTGGCTCAACACCAACCAGATCGAGAAGACGTGGCAGCAGATGGCCCTGGCGCGTGAGGCCGGCGCCGACCGTTTGTGGATCGTCAACGTCGGCGACATCAAGCCGATGGAATTCCCGTTGAGCTTCTTCATGGATATGGCGTGGAACCCGGACGCCATGACGCCCGACGCGCTCAAGGCCTATCCGCAAAAGTGGGCGGCGCAGCAGTTTGGAGAGGAGCAGGCGTGGGGCATCGGCCAGTTGTTGACGCGCTCCAGCCAGTATGCCGCGCGCCGCAAGCCGGAACTGCTGAACCCGGACCTGTTCATGGCGGACAGCGATTTTGGCCGCATGACGCGGAGCTATGCCAACCTTAAGCCGGGCGCCTATGAGATTGGCGCCAAACTGCCTGATAACGCGCAGGATGCCTGGTTCCAACTGGTCCAGCACCCGATCGAGGCCAACGCCAATCTGTATGAGCTTTACGATCGCGTGGCGCGTAATCGCCGGCTGGCGGAAATCAACGACCCGGCGGCCAATGACGAGGCGACGGCGGCGCGCTGGGCGTTTGCGAGGGACGGGCAGATCGCCGAGCAATACCACACGCTGAATGGCGGCAAATGGAACCACATGATGTCGCAAACGCACATCGGTTACACCTACTGGCAGCAGCCTGAGACCGATGTGATGCCGGAATTGAAAGAGGTTTCGGCGGACGCAAAGCCGCCTGCCAGCATCAACGTGTCGGTGCCGGCAGCCGCGCCTGTCGTCGGCAAGACCGGGCATTATGTCGAACAGAATGGCTTTATTGCCATCGAGGCTCAACATTATGCGCGCAAGTTCGATGGCAAGGCGAAATGGACGACTATCCCCAACCTGGGCCGGACCCTCGGCGCCGTCCTGACCCTGCCGCAAACCGCGCCACCTTCCGATCCCGTCAAGGACAAGGTCAGGCTCGAATACGACATCCAGACCACAAAGGACGCAGACGCCACCCTGCACGTCTACCTGACGCCGACATTGGATGCCGCGGGCAAGGGGGGACTGAAATTCGCCGTGTCGATCGACGGCCAGCCGCCACAGGTCCAGAGCTTCAACCTGATTCCCGACAAGCCCGATTGGAACGCCGCCGTTTCCAACAACATCCATGTCATCAAGGTGCCGTTCAAAGGCCTGAAGGCGGGACCACACACGCTCAAATTCTACCGCATTGACGGCAATGTCGTGCTCCAGCGCCTGGTGCTGGATACCGGTGGCCTCAAGCCCACCTACCTCGGACCGTCGGAAAGCGCTGTTGCCAAATGAACCGCGGCATGCGTCGATATCGACGGCACCCAACTGGTAACGCTTTGATGCGCAACGTGATGCCCTAACGTCAATTCCGTCTGATACGGTGGCAAAAAACGCCACATTGGGTTCACAGACCATGACACGCCCGCCCGACCATCCACTGCGCCTGGCGCTGACGGAACTGATGCACGAACGCGCGCTTCCGATCTTCTCAAGTCCGGTGGCCGTCCGTTCCTGGGTGTATCTGGTGGATGATGCCGACCGCCCGGCCGAGGCCGCGTGGATCGACAGTCTCGATACCGAAGGCAGCGCGTCAGCGCACGGTCGCCTGGCGGCGATCACGCCGGACGGTGGCCACATCTGGGAACGCCACGGCGAGTTTTCGACCTGGCTGAGCTTCACGACCGCGCTCGACGCCGACAGCGAAGCGAATAAGGGGCTGGGTTTCTGCACGGTCCGCACGGCCGATTTCGACTGGCTTGCCGAAGCCCCCGGCGCTGTTTTCCGCAGCGTCGAAATC
>CBIHPL010000531.1:0-2746 GCA_966212005.1 uncultured Asticcacaulis sp. | reverse complement strand
GAGCGAAGGCGTAGGCATGTTCGCCGATCAGAGCTATGAGCTGCGCCGTGACAATGCCGCTGATTTCAGCGGCCGCCTGACGGGCGGTAACGGTTACTTCGTCGAGGTGGTGGGCGCGCAAGGTTCACACGACAAGGATCTTTCCCTGCAGAGCAAGATCGGCAGCGCAGCGACATCCGTATCGACCAAGGCCTATGACTACAGCCTGGGCGGTTTTCGCGCCGGCGCCGTCACGCCTGTGAACGACACGATGCGCCTGGGTATCGCCGTGACGGCCGTGACCGGTGAGGCGAAGGCGTTCATGGTCGAAGCCAGGCCGACGGACCTCAGCGTCGACGCCGGCCTGACCTGGAGCGGTGACAAGGCTTTTGTGTCGGCCATGGCCGGCTTCGGTCTCGGCAGCTATAGCGACTACAAGCGCGGCATGCTGGTTTCGGGGTTCGATGGCCATATCAACCAGATCGAAAGCCAGTCGTGGTCGGGAGGATTGCAGGCCGGGCTGCGCCACGACATGAATGGCTGGGCCGTGACGCCGCTCGCTCGCCTCTCATACGCCTCCGCGACCATGACGGGCTTTCAGGAGCTTGGCGACGTCGCCGTCGTCAGGTTCGAAGATCGCACCGTTTCGGCAACGTCGGGCGCGGTCGAACTGCATGGCTCGGGCAAGCTTGGCGCGCTGGCTGTCGATGGCATGGTCGGGTACGAAGCGGTCCTGAGCGGTGACGAAGGAGCCTTGAACGGCAAGCTGGTCAACAACACCGCCCATGCCTTCTCGACCGGGATGGGCGAGGTCGGCGCGCCGGGCATGCTGGTCGGCCTCAGCCTTTCAAAGGATTTTGCCGGGTTCAAACTCCAGGCCAGTTATCGTGGCAATTTCGGTGACGGCCGATCGGGCCAGCAGGGGTTGATTTCCCTGCGCAAGGCGTTCTGACGGCTGATGAACGGCTGCCCGCCCCATGGACGGCAGCCGTTTTCCATTGTCCCTGGAGAATGAGCGGCTTGCCGCGCATCGCTTTTTTATATCTGGGAGATTGCCCACGGGCGCGATTTTATGACCGCCGCATTAGCCTCACGGCCACTTCACAACTCCTTGAGGAAAACGTCATGCGTGCAAACGGCAAAACCCTTATGGCCGCGGCCTCCGTATCCTGCCTGATCCTGCTGGGCGGTCTCAGTGCGTGCAGCAAGGCTGAACGGACCGAAGCCGGTAATACGACCGAAAGCGCCGCGGCGGAAGCCGGCAGTATGGCCGGCGGCGCCGGCAGCGCGATTGCCGACGCGGTCACCCACGATACGCCGCAGCAGTTCGCCGACAAGGCCGCGGTCGCTAACCTGTTCGAAATCGAAACCAGCAAGCTGGCGGTCAAGACGTCGAAGAACAAGGACGTCCTGGCCTTCGCCAACAAGATGATCACTGACCACACCAAGGCGGGCACCGCCTTCAAGGCTGCCGTCGGCAAGGCGACCGGCGTCACCCCACCGGCCGAAAAGCTGGATGAAGCCCATCAGAAGAAGCTCGACGATCTGAAGACCAAGACCGGCGAGGACTTCGACAAGGCCTATATCGACGCCCAGCAGGACGCCCATGATGAAGCCGTCAGCCTGTTCGATAGTTACGCCAACAATGGCGAAGACGCGGCGCTGAAGGCGTTCGCCGCCGAAACCCTTCCGACGCTGAAAGCGCACGAAGAGCATATCGACAAGATGTAAGTTACAGGCTGTAAGGCCTTTAGCGAGACTGTCGACGAGGGGCCGCGGCCCCTCGTTTTTTAGATCGGTATGATATTAGATAGACGCGATCATACCGATCCAAGTTTTTGCTTTGTCGCGATATTTTAGGCGAGACGAGGCAATGCAGGGCCGCGTCCAGCTGTTTCAGGATATTTCCGTGAAAAAAAGCCCGCGTCACGGATGACGCGGGCCAAGTTGCGCAGAGGACTCTGGAACCGTGATCAGAACTTGTACTGCAGACCGACGTTCCACTGGGCGCCCAGGTGGTTGTAGACGAAGGTCGAGTTGCGCGTACTGTCGATGTACTGGCGGTTGAAGCGATCGAAGATGTTCAGGCCTTCTACCGTCAGGCGCAGTTTCGGGGTGAACTGGTAGGACGCCGACAGGTCGAACACCAGGTTTTCATCGACGCCTTCCAGGTCCTGGAGCGGGTTGTTGGCCGGCAGGGCGATGATGAACTTCGACCTGTAGGAGGCCGACAGGCGAACGCTGACCTTTTCGTCTTCGTAATAGGCCGTGGCGTTATAGGCGTTCTTGGACAGGCCGATCAGGCTTTGCGTCGTCGTGCCGCCGCCGGCCAGATTATAGGTGATCTCCGAATCGACGAAGGTGTAGTTGACCAGTGCGCCGGTGTGGCTGAGCCAGCCAGGCAGGAAGCTGAACGACTGCTGGTAGTTCAGTTCGAAGCCCTTCAGCGGTCCGCCCTCGGTATTCACCGGTTGGGTGACGGTGATCGGTGTATTGTTCGGATCGACGCCCGATGAACCGATCAGCGAGAGCGGCAGGCCGGTTTCGACGAAGGACATCTGCCGCGAGGCGTTCTGCACGTAGGACTTGATATCCTTGTAGAAGATGCCGGCCGACAGAAGCGAGCCGCGCGAGAAGTACCATTCGGCCGACAGGTCGAGATTGTCGGCGCGGATCGGCTCTAGGAAGGGGTTTCCCGACGACAGGGACGGCGTGCCCGTCAGTGCCAGGTTGCCTCCCGGCGTCAGGAAGCCCAGTTCAGGCCTCG
>CBIHPL010000530.1:0-2754 GCA_966212005.1 uncultured Asticcacaulis sp. | reverse complement strand
CATCGGGTTCAGGCCTGCGCCGGATTTCTTCAACGGCAAGCCCGATGGCTGCCGGGATATAAAGAAGGACGCCGCCAGCGGCCAGAAGGCACGACCGGGCGAAATCGGAGAAGGGTCTGCGGATCTTCATCTTATGCTCCACTCTGGATGCCAAGCCTATAACAGCAGGGATCCAGGCGCAGTGAGGGAATGAAACCGGTTTGGTAAAAGCGCGTAAAGCATAAGCCTGATACGGCTTTTACAATCACGTGGTTAGTGCCTTATCACCTCGCGTTATCGTGCTTGTCCTTGCGCCGGCGACCCAGCAGCATCCGGGCCTCCAGATGGGCGCGCAGGGCACTGTAATAGGCGCGCAGGAAGTCTTCGTCGGACGGAATGTCCGCGCTGTTTTTCGGCGACTGCCAGCTGATCCGCGCCTTGATCTTGTCGGCCACGGCTTTCATCACCTGCGCCTTGCGTTCGCGCAGGACCTGTTCCAGGACCCCCAGCTCCATTTCGCCATAGGCCAGTTGTTCCGCCGTGAAGCTCAGGCCCGCGCGGCGGTCGCCGCCGATATCCGCCAGGTCGTAGCTCAGCTTGGCGCGCGGCATGTGCACCACGCGGGTCCCGGCGAAATAGTCACCGAGACGGGCGTGCTGGCGGTTGAACAAGGGCAGCAGCAGCAGGGCCAGGGCCCATAACGAGGCCAGCCAGCCGAGCGGATTCTGCACGACCAGCCCCGCGCCCACCAGTGTCAGGGGCAGGTAGAGCTCGACCTCGCGCATCGCGTTGCGCGTAAACACCGCCGCCGGAGTCAGCCGGCCGCCGTCGTGGGCAATGACCCTGAGCTTCATCACGCGCTTGCCCGGCGTCGCCGCCTTGGGGCCCATCTCGAAGAACATGAAATAGCCCGAGCGCAGGAAAAACATCAGGGCGATGACGAAGATCTGGAAGATGGCCGAGGCGGTCGTATTGCTCTCCATCTGTTCGCCCGGAAGGACGATCCAGGCCAGAAAGACCAGCAGCGGCACCAGGACCACGATAACGATATCGATGACCAGCGCGCCGAGGCGCTCACCGAAGCTGGCATTGATGAAGGGCAGCACGACGCCTTCCGGCGTGACGATTTCCATCGCCGTGCGGCCGATCTCGCCATAGGGCGCGTCGCTTACCCCGCTGCGTTTGACTTTGGCGTCAGCCACCGGACGCCTCCGTTCTGCGTCCCGCAAGCAGGAAATAGGTCAGCCAGAGAACCAGCATGACCCCGCCTATGGCGAAGCGGGCAAAGGTGTTGGTGATGGTCTGGCGGCCAATGCCTTCCAGGCAGCCGGCGACTGTCAGCATCAGCGCCACGCCGATCATGGCCGTCCCTGCCAGGCGGCCGGCCTGGCTCAGCGCCAGCATGCGCGTCTGTTCTCCGGGGAACATCAGCCGGCGCGCGATGTGGAACCCGCACGCCCCGGCGACAATGATGGCGAACAGCTCGGTCGTGCCGTGAATGGTCAGCCAGGCGGCAAAGTCCAGTCCCAGGCCCTTGCGCGCGAACAGCCACAGCATGGCGCCCAGGGTGATGCCGGTCTGGATCAGCAGCATCAGGGTCGGCAGGCCGAACAGGGCCCCAAGCGCAAATGCGAAGATCGCCACCCGGGTATTGTGCGTCATCAGGAATACGGCGAAGGGCGACAACGCCGCATCGTCCGGCGCCTTGCCCAGGCTTTCACGCAGGGACTGGGCCGACGCCGACAGGTCGCGGCCCTGCGCCTGGTCCGCAGGCAGGAAGAGATCGTACCAGCTCTGGTCGCTGGCGCACATCAGCCAGCCGACCAGGGCGCCGGCCACCAGCGCGGCGAAGGCCAGCCACAGTTCCGCCGTCAGCTTGCGGAAGGACTGAGGCCACGCCTTGCCGAAGAAGTCGGTGAGCACGTCCTTGAGGCGCGAATGCGGGCCGTAGATGTAGACATAGGCCCGGGCGCACAGCGACTGAAGATAGACGACCATGTTGCGGTCGAGCGAGATCGACATCGCCATCGACAGCGACGACATGGCCGAACGGTACAGCACCGGCAGGTTCAGCAGTTCATCGATGGAAAAGCCGCCAAGCCCCTGCTGCTCGGCCCGGTCGAGCGCGCGGTTGAGCGTGCGCCAGTCGCCTTCGCGCGCCTCGCGGAACTTCTGGCTCTTCAGCTGGAGCACGGGCCTGGAGGACGGATTTTGGGACGTTTCAGCGGGTTCGGCCATGGCCCCTCTCCCTACAACCGGTCGGCGCGTTTCAGCGCCAGGTATTTGGTGACGATCGCGGTCGCAAGCCCCTCGGTCGGCGCCTCCAGGACCTCGACGCCCTGACGGCGCAACTGCGTCAGGACGCGGTCGCGCTGCAGCGCCAGCCGCTTGGCGAACACCGCCCGCGTCACGTCCTCGGGCTGGTCCGGACGGCGCGCGATCAGGTCGTCGACCACCTCATCGCGGAAAGCGACGAACATGACCAGGTGCTTCCTGGACAGGCGGTTGAGCGCTTCGAGCATCAGGTCGGCCGAGATTTCGTCGATGAAGTCGGTGAACAGGATGATCAGCGACCGCCGCGCCACCTTGGCGTTGAGGTCGGCCAGGGCCAGGGTGTGGTTGGATTCCTCTTCGCTGTCTTCCAGCGCCGACAGCTGGCCCTTCAGGATCTCGAACGCCTTGGTGCCCGAAATCATGGGGGCGGCGTGATAGGGTCGCGACGAAAAGGCGAAGGTGCGGATATTGTCGCCGATCCTGAGCGCGCAGTAGCCGAGC
>CBIHPL010000529.1:0-2761 GCA_966212005.1 uncultured Asticcacaulis sp. | reverse complement strand
ATAAAGATAGGTCCAGGGCGTCCTTGCCGTAAAGACCCGTTTGATAAAGGTGGTAAAATCCATCGCGTGGTCCCTCTGCCTGCCTAAGCCTGTCACGTGCGCCACGCCATGACAAGTCTCCGGAAATTTCGACTCGCCGAAACGCCAGAATCCGCTTATAGAACATTGCATGAACATTGAAAGCCTTGTCCTGATCCTTGTGGCGCTGGTCTTTGCGGGCCTGAGTGTGGTGATGTTTTTCGAAAACAAGCGCCTGCGTGGCCGCAACGACGAACTGAACGACAAGCTTGTCAGTAGCTCGGGAGAGCTTGAGCGCCTGCGCGAACGCACGCGCAATCTCGAAGACGCGCGTACAATGATGAGCGAGCAGTTCAAGCTGGTATCTCAGGACGCCATGCAGAAATCGACGGACTCGCTTTTGAAACGCGCTGAGGAATCGTTCACGGCGCGCGAGCGGCTGGCGCTTGAACGCATGGACAAGAGCCTGCGGCCCGTCTCCGAAACCCTGACGCGCTTTGAGGCCCAGGTAAAGGCGATGGAAGAGGCACGCGCCACCGACAAGGGCGGGCTTACCGAGCAAATCACTCAGCTTCTGGCGGCGTCGAACGAGACGCGCGACGTGACGCAGAAACTGGCCAATGCGCTGCGCCGGGGGGCCGGCGTGCAGGGGAGGTGGGGCGAGGAGACCCTGCGCAACGTCCTTCAGGCCGCTGGCCTGACGCGCTTTGATTTCATCGAGCAGCACAATCTCGACACCGATGAAGGCCGCCGGCGTCCGGACGTCGTCGTGCGCATGCCGGGCGACAAGTCGAACGGCATATTCGTCATCGATTCCAAGGTCAACCTGACCGCATTCCTGGAGGCGATGGAGGCGGTGACCGAGGAGGCGCGCGAAGCCGCCCTGGCACGCCATGTCAATGCGCTGCGCGGTCACGTCCGTGATCTGTCGAGCAAGGTTTACTGGGACCAGTTCAAGGACCAGACGTCGCCGGACTTCGTGGCGCTGTTCATTCCGGGCGACGGCTTCCTGGCCGCGGCGCTCGATCGCTATCCGGCGCTGATGAACGAGGCGATGGACAAGAAGGTGATCATCGTCACGCCGACGACCCTCTTCGCCTTGTGCAAGGCCGTGGTCTATGGCTGGCGCGTCGAGGACCAGATGAAAAACGCCAACCAGATCGCCGATCTGGGCCGCGAACTCTATGCGCGACTGTCGGTCATGGGCGGCCACGTCTCGACCATGGGTGATGCCCTGGGGCGGGCGGTCGACAAGTACAACGCCTTCGTCGGCTCGCTGGAAACCAAGGTGCTGACCCAGGCGCGGCGCTTCGAAGACCTGCAGGTCGACCACGAAGGCAAGTCGATCCCGGAGCAGAAGCCGGTGGATACCCAGCCACGGACGGCGACCAAGCTGTTGAGCCTGAAGAGCGATGCCGACGCGGAAAACGAAGCCGTCTGATTACATCGGAAGCCGCTATCCTTGATTTTTTAACGATCACGGATTACATCTGCGCCATGGCAATTCGTGAAATTCTGACTGTACCCCACCCTGTCCTCAAGCAGGTCTCCAAGCCCGTTGCTGTTGTCACCGACGATATACGCCGGCTGATGGATGACATGCTGGAAACCATGTACGACGCGCCCGGTATTGGCCTGGCGGCCGTGCAGGTCGGTGAACCGATCCGTGTCATCGTCATGGACCTGCAGGAAAAACCCGAAGACGATCCGGAAGGCGAGGCGATCAAGAAGCCGCGCTACTTCGTCAATCCGGAAATCGTCTGGAAGTCCGAGGACCTGGCGCCTTACGAAGAAGGCTGCCTCAGCGTCCCCGAAGTCTATGACGAGGTTCAGCGCCCGGCACGCGTGCGTCTGAAATATCTCGATTACAACGGCAACGAAGTCGAAGAAGAGGCCGATGGCCTGTTCGCCGTCTGCATCCAGCACGAGATGGACCATCTCGAAGGCGTGTTGTTCATCGACCACCTGTCGAAACTGAAGCGCGATCGCGCCGTCACCAAGGTCAAGAAACTTAAAAAAGCAGCCTAAACTTGCCGACCTGAGCAATTAAGACTAGACCCTCGCGACATCCGTTGCGAGGGTCTAATCATATGCGCCTGGCCTTTATGGGCACGCCCGAATTCGCCGTGAAGGCCCTGGCCGAACTGGTCGCGGCCGGTCACGACATCGTTTGCGTCTACAGCCAGCCGCCGGCGCCGAAAGGTCGCGGCCAGGTGTTGAGCCCGTCGCCTGTGCATGAGTTCGCGCAAGGCTTGGGTCTTGAGGTCCGCACGCCGAAATCGATGAAGGACCCCGACGCCATTGCCGAATTCCAGGCGCTCGATATCGATGCCTGTATTGTCGTGGCCTATGGTCAGATACTGAGGGCGGCGGTGCTCGATCATCCGCGTCTGGGGTGCTTCAACCTGCATGGTTCGCTGTTGCCGCGCTGGCGCGGGGCTGCGCCGATCCAGCGCGCCATCATGGCCGGCGACAGCTTCACCGGCGTCGAGGTCATGCGCATGTCGGAAGGGCTCGACGAAGGGCCGATCATCCTGTCGGGCCGCGTTGAAATTACCGCTGATGATACGGCGGGCACTCTGCACGACAAGCTGGCCAATCTCGGGGCATCTTTGCTGCCGGTGGCCTTGGCGGCGATCGAACGTGGCGGTGCTCAGGAACAGGCACAGGTGGGCGAACCGACCTACGCCAGAAAGATCACGCCGGAAGAGGCGCGCATCGACTGGAACCGCCCGGCCCGCGA
>CBIHPL010000528.1:0-2764 GCA_966212005.1 uncultured Asticcacaulis sp. | reverse complement strand
GCCGCGGCGACCACACTCCGGTCGTCCAGTTGGGCCTGCGCTACGGCATGATCATGTTCATCGCCTCCGAAATCATGTTCTTTGCCGCCTTCTTCTGGATGTTCTTCGAAATGGCCCTGTTTGCCGGACACCGTTCCGGCGTTGCTTCCGGTATCGAGGAAGTGCGCGCGGCGTGGTCGACCTGGCCTCCGAAGGGCGTCGAGACGCTCGATCCCTGGCACCTGCCGCTGCTCAACACCCTGCTGCTGCTGACGTCCGGCACGACGGCGACCTGGGCACACCATGCCCTGCAGGAAAACGACCGCAAGGGCGCCGTGTGGGCCCTAGTCCTGACGGTTATCCTGGGTTCGGTGTTTACCGCGGTCCAGGCGTCGGAATACATGGAAATCATCCATCACCACCTGTTCTTCAATGAAGAGGCCGCCAACTCGGGTCTGTTCGGTTCGATCTTCTTCATGGCGACCGGCTTCCACGGTTTCCACGTCCTGATCGGCACCATCTTCCTGATCGTTTGCCTGCTGCGCGTACTGGCCGGCCACTTTACGCCGAAGAAGCATTTCGGTTTCGAAGCCGCCGCCTGGTACTGGCACTTCGTTGACGTGGTGTGGCTCTTCCTCTTCGCCTTCGTCTACGTCGTCTTCGGCGGTTACAAGGGATGATCGAGGCCAATGGCCGCAAGGGCGGGTTCCTTGCAGCTCTTGGGGCGGCAGCGCTCGGCAAATGCCCGGTCTGCGGACAGGGGCGGCTGTTCAAGTCCTATCTGAAGCTCGCGGACGCCTGTGGTGTTTGCGGCACGGATTTCAAGACGGCGGAGACCGGTGACGGTCCCGTCGTCTTCGTTATTCTGATCGCCGGGTTCGCAGCGTGCGCCGGACTGGTCGTCAGTCTGCTTGGCCTGGGGTGGCCGGTATGGCTGCTGCTCAGCGTCTGGCCAGCCTTCGCGGTCGTCCTCAGCCTGATCCTCATGCCCATGCTGAAGGGACTGATGGTCGCCTCGCAGCTCAGGCACAAGGTGCGCGACGAATGATGCGTCTGATCAATGCACTGCCCAGAAGTATGGCGATCGCGACGGTTATCGCCCTGACCATTCTGATCGGTCTTGGCACCTGGCAGATAACCCGGCTGCAATGGAAGAACGACCTGATCGCGGAAATGGCGCGCACCGAAGCACTGCCGCCGGTACCGGTGGCTGGATTGCTGGCGAAGGGCCATCCGGACTGGCGCTCGGTCGAGCTGCCTTACTGTGAGATCGAACCGGACGGCATTCTCGCCATGCACAGTACGATGGGGCCTGTTGCCGGTTATCGTCTCCTGACTGCCTGTCCGATCGCGCCGGGGCAGCCGGATATGCTGGTCGATCTCGGCTTTACGGAGGCGCCCGAAAGCTCTGTTGCGTGGGCAGGATTTATTCCGGTTGGACGTTTGCGCCCTGTCGACAAGCCATCGACCTTCGCGCCGGTCAACGACCCGGCAAGGAGCGAATGGTATTCACGTTCTCCGCAGGAGATGGGCAAGGCGCTGAAGACGCCATTGCGCAGCGACTATTTTCTCGTCCTCGACGTCAAGGCATCGCATCTGGAAGGCCCTGACATCCAGCAAGCTCCCATGACGGCGCCTCTGGCCAACCGCCACCTCGAATATGCCCTGACATGGTATGGACTGGCCGTGACCCTGCTGGCCATGGTCGCGGCCTTTGCCGTCCAGCGTGCCCGTAGATCATGATCCCAATCCTCGACACCCAAACCCTCTACCGTTTCGACAACGGCCTGACCCTTCTTGTCGACCCCATGCCGGGTCTTAAAACCTTCGCGCTCAACGCCCTGATACATGGCGGCACGCGCTTTGAAACCGAAGCCCAATCCGGCTGGGCGCATCTTCTGGAACACATGGTGTTCAAAGGGGCTGCCGGCCGCGATGCGCGTGCCCTGGCCGAAGCGGTCGAGCACCGGGGCGGCACGATCAATGCTTCGACCGGTTACGAACATACGCGCTTCGAAGTGCGTGGAATGAACGCGCTTTTGCCGTCGGCACTGGAGATCGTCTCCGACCTTATATTCCGCTCAGACCTCACGCTGGAGGAACTCAAGCGCGAAAAGAAGGTCGTCGAGCAGGAGATCCACGAAGCCTACGATACGCCTGACGATCATGTCTTCGACCTGTTGCAGGAGGCCATGTTCGAAGGCCAGGCGATCGGCCGACCCATTCTGGGGACGCGTCAATCGTTGAAACCGGCGGCGCCCGACACCTTGAGGAGCTTTGCGCGCCGGCTCTATGCGCCGCACCGGATCGTGGTCTGCGTCTCCGGCGGCGTCGATCCGGCGGAGGTCTATGCCGCGGCCAAGCCGTTTTTCGATACCGTGCCCGACGAAACGGGCCTGGATGTCCCCGAAAAACTGCGGTTCACACCAGGCCATCGCCTGCAAAAGCGCCGTATCGAGCAGGCCAACCTGACCCTCGGTTTTGAAGCGGTCAGCCGCTACCACCCGGATATCATACCTCTGCGTCTGTTCAGCGAGATTCTGGGGGGCGGCATGGCGTCGCGCCTGTTTCAGGAAGCACGTGAGGCGAGGGGATTGGCCTACGCGATCGACGCGTGGGTCACGCCTTATCGCGACGGCGGTGTGTTCGGCGTTTATGCCGGCTGCGCGGCGAAAGACGTCGCCCCCTTGGCCGAACTTATTCGCAAGGTTATGGGGGAACTGGCGAAAGGTCCTACCATGCATGAGCTGGAACGCGCCCGCGCCCAGTTTCAGACTTCATTATT
>CBIHPL010000527.1:0-2771 GCA_966212005.1 uncultured Asticcacaulis sp. | reverse complement strand
AGTCCGTCATCAATATTAGCCGGCGCCTGCTTGAAAACGGCGTGATCGTCGATGAAGACCCGATCCCCGGCGCGCGCGGTCAGCCGGCTGCGCGCATGGCGGTCAATCCGAACGGCGCCTACGCCATCGGACTGAATGTCGACCGCGAACACATAACCTTCGTGCTGATGGATCTGGCGGGCAGGGTCCGCCGCCGCATCTACACCGGCCAGCATTTCGCCTTGCCCGAACACGTCCTCTCCTTTGTCGAGGCGCAACTGGCGGACATTTTCAGCCAAAGGCTGGTGCCGCGTAAACGCGTTATCGGTTTGGGCGTCGCCATTCCGGAAAAGCTGGCGGGCGTACAGGTCACCGAGCGCCCCGCCGGCTATGAAGCCTGGTCTGACCTGAACGTCATGGAGATCTTTGCCGAGCGCCTGGGCATCCCCGTCTATGTCGAAAACGACGCGACCTCCGCGGCGCTCGGCGAACTGCAGTTCGGTCTCGGCATGGCGCACAAGACATTCGTCTACACGCTGATCAGCGCCGGGATCGGCAGCGGTCTGATCATCAATGGCCAGCCCTATACCGGTGGCCTTGGCAGCCCCGGCGATCTCGGCAAGATTCCCGTCCGGTCGAAGGATGGCCGGGTCGGGACGCTGTGGGACGTGCTGTCGCTGTTTGCCTTCTACGAAGAACTGGCCGGGCATGGAGTCGCCGTCTCCGATGCCGGCGACCTGCTTGAGGACGATCCGGCCACTCGGGCGGGCGTGAATGCGTGGGTCGAACTGGCGGCGGACTGCCTGCTGGATCCCTGCCTGACGATAAACTATGTCCTCAGTCCCGAATTGCATGTGATCGGCGGGCAACTGCCGGCCTTTGTAATCCGTCGTCTGTGCGATCGCCTGAACGCGAAGATGGATACGCAGAGCGTCGTGCCGCTGGCGCCGTTTTGCCCGTCAACCGTGTCAGTCGATGCCGCGGCGATCGGCGCGGCTGTCGTCGTCTTCCAGAACCGGCTGTTGCCGACACCGGAATCCCTGATGAAATAGGAATGGGTCCACAGATTACACAGATTATCTGTGAAGGCGCACAAATCAGTGTCTCATCGACACGAAATTCCGACAGCGCGAAGCGCTGTCATGAAATCATTTCACACGACCACGCCAAAATGCGCGGATAATCTGTGTGCATCTGTGTAATCTGTGGACCCTAAATTCTCAGGCGAGACGCGGCATGACGGCCCAACCTATTCGATCGATCACGATAGTCGGCGGCGGCACAGCCGGCTGGATGACGGCGGCCATGCTGTCGAAGCTGTTCATGGGCCGCTATGCCATCCGCCTGATCGAATCGGACGAGATCGGCATTGTCGGCGTCGGCGAGGCGACCATCCCGGCCATCCGCACCTTCAACGAACTGCTGGGCATTAGCGACGTCGAGATGTTGAAGGCGACCAAGGGCACCTTCAAGCTGGGCATCGAGTTCGTCGACTGGCGCGAAAAGGGCCACTCCTACATCCACGGCTTCGGCAAGATCGGCATCGACCGGCTATGGCTGCGGCCGCACCAGTTCTGGCTGAAGATGCATGCAAAGGGCGCGGCGAAGGATTTCGACCATTACGCCATCAATGTCATGGCGGCGCGCGCCAACCGGTTTTCCGACGGACGCGGCCAGAAGCCAATCTCGGATATCGACTTCGCCTATCATTTCGACGCCGCCCTCTACGGTCAGTTCCTGCGCCGCCATGCCGAAGGCCGGGGCGTCGAACGCATCGAGGGCCGGATTGTCGAGGTCGTTCAGAACCCGGGCAATGGCCATGTCGCGGCTGTGAAACTGGCCAGCGGGCAGGAGGTCGGCGGCGACCTGTTTATCGACTGTTCGGGCCAGCGCGGCCTGCTGATCAATCAGACACTCGGCATCGGTTTTGAGGACTGGTCGCATTGGTTGCCCTGTGATCGGGCGCTGGCTGTGCCGTGTGAGAGTGTCACGCCCTTGACGCCTTACACGCGATCGACGGCGCGCGACGCCGGCTGGCAGTGGCGCATCCCCTTGCAGCACCGCATCGGCAACGGCCACGTCTACAGCAGCGCCCATACCGACGATCAGGCGGCGGCGGATATTCTGCTGGCCAATCTTGACGGCAGGCCCCTGGCCGAACCCCGGCCGGTGCGCTTCACGCCGGGCAAGCGCGTGAAGACCTGGGACCGGAACGTTATCGCCATCGGCCTGGCTTCGGGGTTTCTCGAGCCGCTCGAATCGACCTCGATCCACCTGATCCAGACCGGCATATTGCGCATCGTCTCGCTGTTTCCCGACATGGGTTTCGACCCGGCTGTCGTCGCGGAATACAATCGCCAGACCGATACCGAATATGCCGACATCCGCGACTTCATCATAGCGCATTACAAGGTGACGAACCGCGAAGACACGCCATTCTGGGCGTATTGCAGACACATGGATGTGCCGGACACGCTGAAGTCCCGCCTCGACCTGTTCAAAAGCTCGGCGCGGTTTTTCAAGCGCAACGAGATCGAACTGTTCCGTGAGGAAAGCTGGGTCCAGGTGCTGATCGGGCAGGGGATCGACGCGCGCCATGACCCCAGCGTCGACCTGATGAGCGATGCGGATTCCGCCGCCTTCCTCAAGGATATCGAAGAGGTCATCGCCGACGCCGTGCGCCGCCTGCCCATGCACGACGACGTCATCGCGCGGCATTTCAAGGCGTAGAGGAATGCCCCCTTGTCTGTTGGATTTGTGAGATAGTTTTAGCGGGCGAGACCCCGTCGCAC
>CBIHPL010000526.1:0-2774 GCA_966212005.1 uncultured Asticcacaulis sp. | reverse complement strand
ATAAACCCTCCGCTGGCATAGAGCGCCGGCGTTTCGCGTTTGGTCGGCACAGGCTGATCCCCGGCGGACTGCACCTGGCCCAATATGCCGTCAGGCAGAACGTAGCGGTTCAGACCTGCCCAGCCCTTGAGGACGTGCGGCAGGTATTTGTCGCGTTCCAGAATTCCGTGGTTGATGCCAAAGGCCAGGGCATAGGTATAGAAGGCGGTGCCGGACGTTTCAGGCTCGGGGAAGGCTTCCGGATCGAGCAGGCTGGCGCGCCACAGGCCGTCAGACTGTTGCAGCGCCGCGATCTTTTCGGCCATTTCGCGATAAAGCGCGACGTAGCGCGGCCGCGTCGGGAAGTCTTCCGGCATGACCTCCAGCACACGGGCAAGCCCCGCCATTACCCAGCCTTCGCCGCGTGCCCAGAAAATCTTCTTGCCGTTGGGCGAGCGGCGCTCGATGAAACGTCCGTCGCGGGCGTAGAGGTGCTGCTCCTTGTCGTAGAGGCGCTCATAGGTGCGCCACCACTGGGTGTCCATGGCCTGGATATATTTGGGGTCGCCGGTGATGGCCGACATGCGCGCCATGACCGGCGGCGCCATGAACAGGCTGTCGCACCACCACCAGACCAGCTTCTTCGGCTGGGGCGTCAGGGTCAGGTAAGGCACCGTATAGTCCAGGCGCTGCTTCAGCGGCAACAGCGTGCCGGGCGAGCCGGTATGCAGGTAGACGGCCTGGTAAAGGTCGCCGATCGCCTGGTCGTCGGCATTGATCAGGTGGACCGGGGCGCCATCGCCCTGATGGGCATAATTGTACCGGCGGGCCGTGGCCAGGCTGTAGGCAAGCACGTCAGGCGCATCGGTGGCCTCGGTCAGTTTCATGGCGCCGACGAAGAAGGTCGCGGCAATCCAGTTCGTGCTGACACCCCGGCGCCGGGGGGCAGGCCCATCCTCGATACCTTTCAGGCGGGCGACCTCAGCCGATGCCGACCGCTTGACGATGCGCAAAACCTCTTCCCGGTCAGGAACGGCATCCACCTGAACCGCCTGGCTTCCTGCCGCCTCCGGCGCCGGGGCGGCAATAGCGGCCGTAGCGCCCAATAGGGCGGCGACAGCCAGGGATATGCAGAGTTCGCTTCTCATTTCAGTTTCCTCTTTCCTGCGGATTCAGCGTCCGCAGAGAGTACGGCAGTCGGGAAAAGGACCGCCCCTCCGGTAGTGAGAGGGGCGGCCAGTCATGAGTTCCAACGGGGAGTAAGAACTCAAACGTCACAGTCGCAAACACGTTCCGATAATTTTATATCAGTTTCCAATATCGGAACGATGTGTCGACCCAGGTTCACTTAAAATCGTACAATTCACTTGTTATGACAGTGATATGCGAAACTTGCAACCTTTTGATCATAGGTGAGCTAAAATGCTTATATTGTCCGACAATACCCGTACGGCGCGGCATTGTTACCGATTACAAACCTAAAAACAAACGCTTGACATGATTGATATTGATTTTTACTCATGACCAAGCAGCTAAGAACGACGGGCGCGCCGCCACGGCGCGTTTGAATAACAGTTATAAAAAGCAGGGCGAACATGAAATCTCATTTCAGAATGGCTGTTTCCATTGTCGGAATGGCGGCGCTTTGCGCAGGCTTGCCGGCCTTTGCCGGTGAAACGCGCAACTTCGACGCTTCCTGGATCTTCGCCAAGGGCGACATCACGGGCGCCGAACAGACGACGCAACCGGCCGCCGACTGGCAGAAGGTCGACCTGCCGCACGATTGGTCGATTGCCGGACCATTCGACCAGTACGCGCCTGCTACCGGCTCGGGCGGCTGGCTGCCGACCGGCGTCGTCTGGTACCGCAAGAGCTTTACCCTGCCCGTCTCAGATAAGGGCAAACGCGTCTTTATCGAACTGGACGGCGTCATGGACCGCGGCGGCGTGTGGATCAACGGCATGCATGTCGGCCACCGCCCCAACGGCTATTCCAGCGTCCGCTATGAGATCACCGACCACCTGAAATGGGACGGCGACAACGTCATTTCGGTGCGCGCCGACACCACCGCCCAGCCGGCCTCACGCTGGTACGCCGGCGGCGGCATCTATCGCCATGTCCGGCTGATCGTCACCGGCGATGTCCATGTCGACGGTCACGGCACCTTTGTCACGACGCCCAGGATCGACGCCAGCAGCGCGTCCGTTAAAGTTGAAAGCGCCATCATCAATCGCACAACATCGGAAAAGACCGCGCATCTTGAGGTCAGCCTGACTGGTCCGGACGGCAAGCCCGCCGGCACGTTCAAGGGCGGCCCGCTCACCCTGCCCGCGGGCCGTTCCGTCAAGCTGTCGGCCGAAGGCGCCATCAGCAATCCGAAACTCTGGGATATCGGCCAGGGCAATATGTACACGGCCAGCCTCAAGGTCGTGTCGGACGCAGGTGAAACCCTGGAAACCGACACGGCGGCCTTTGGCGTGCGCCAGATCGAATTCCGCGCCGATACCGGCTTCTGGATCAATGGCAAGAATATCAAGCTGAAGGGCACCGCCATCCACGCCGACGGCGGCGCCTTTGGCATGGCGGTTCCGCTAAGCTTTTACGAGCGCCGGCTGAAAGGCCTGCAGGCCCTGGGCGTCAATGCCATCCGCACCGCCCACCATCCGTTCTCGCCGGAATTCCTCGACCTGTGCGACAAGATGGGCATCGTCGTCATGAACGAAGCCTTCGACATGTGGACCATGCCGAAGACCGGCGACGCCACGCCACCAAGCAAACCCGCATGCAGGGCGTTC
>CBIHPL010000525.1:0-2775 GCA_966212005.1 uncultured Asticcacaulis sp. | reverse complement strand
GACGCTGGACGGTGACGATGCCGAAGCCTTCTTCGACGCCTGCCTTCGCGGCGACCCGACGCCGGCGCAGGTCGCCGCTGCCGTGACCGCCATCAAGCTAAGGGGCGAAACCGTCGGTGAAATCGCCGCCTGTGCCCGCGCCATGCGCAAGGCCGCCATTCACCTTGACCACCCTTACGATGTCATCGACGTCTGCGGTACCGGAGGCGACGGCCTTCACCCACTGACTCTATCGACGGCCGTCGGCTGTGTCGCCGCCGGCGGAGGCTGCAAGGTCGCCAAGCACGGCAACCGCGCGATTACCTCCAAGTCCGGCACGGCGGATGTGCTGGCGGCGCTGGGCGTCAATATCGAAGCGACGCTGGAACAGCAGCGCCGCGCCCTGGATGAGGCAGGTATCTGCTTCCTGTTCGCACAGTCCCATCACGGCGCCATGAAGCACGTTTCGCCTATCCGGCAGCAGCTGGGCTTCCGCACGATCTTCAACCTGCTGGGCCCGCTCAGCAATCCCGCCGGCGCCCGTCGTCAGGTCGTCGGCGTCCCCTCGCCGCGCTTTGTGGAGCCGATAGCCCAGGCCCTGGGCGCGCTCGGTGCGACGCGCGCCTGGGCCGTACACGGCTCCGGTCTGGACGAGCTGACGACGACGGGCGAAACCGAAGTCGCCGAATGGCACGAGGGCAAGATACGCCTGTTCCGAATCACGCCTGAGGCCGTTGGTCTTCCGCGCGCGGCCCTGGCTGACATTACCGGCGGAACGCCGGATCATAACGCCGCGGAGCTGAAAGCGCTGCTCGACGGCCGAAAAAGCGCCTATCGCGATATCGTTCTGCTGAACGCCGCCGCCGCGTTTCTGGTGGCGGGCCGGGCTGAAACCCTGCGTGAAGGCATTGAGCTTGGCGAAACGGTCATCGACGACGGCCGCGCCCGTAAAGCACTCGACACACTTATCGCAACGACACGGGCCGTCTGATGGATATTCTGGAATCGATCGCCGCCTACAAGCGTGAAGAAGTCAGCCGGCGCAGGAGGGCCGTTACGCTCGCCGAACTGGAAACCCAGGTATCGGATATCGGCAGCCCACGCGGTTTCATGAAGGCGCTGGTCACGGGCAAACGCCCGGGCAGCCTGGCGCTGATCGCCGAGGTCAAGAAGGCCAGCCCGTCAAAGGGCCTGATTCGCGAGGACTTCGATCCTTCTTTCCTGGCGAAATGCTACGAAGCCGGTGGCGCCAGCTGCCTGTCGATTCTGACCGACAACCCAAGCTTCATGGGTCACGAAAGCCACTTTCAGGCGGCGCGGAGTGCCGTCAGTCTGCCTTGTATCCGAAAGGAGTTCCTGGTCGATACGTGGCAGGTGACCGAATCGCGCGCCCTCGGCGCCGACGCCATCCTTGTGATCATGGCGATGATCGATGATTCGCTTGCCGCGGATCTGATTTCCGCCGCCCACTCCTATGGCATGGATGCGCTGGTCGAGGTCCACGACGCCGTTGAAATGGAACGCGCGCTCAAACTCAGTTCCAAGCTAATTGGAATAAACAATAGAAATTTAAGAGATTTCAGCGTCAACTTGTCGACAACGGAAGCATTGTCAAAGATGACTGGCCCGGAGCATGTTCTTGTCGCGGAAAGCGGCATATTCACGGTCGCGGACGTAACCCGTCTCGAAACCACCGGCGCCACCGCCATGCTTGTCGGTGAAAGCCTGATGCGTCAGGCCGACGTAAAAGCGGCAACCTTGTCCCTGCTCACGGTTGCGGGCTAAAACTTCGCCTCTTGACATTTCACGAGAACACACACAGAACACGGAGCACAAGTTCATGACTTGTTCACCGCCGCATGGTGTCATGCCGCGATAACAGGTCCTCCCTGACAGGTGCTCAAACCATGCTGACGACCAAACAACGCGAACTCCTGATGTTCATTCATGAACGCATCAAGGAAGGCGGCGTGTCGCCTTCTTTCGATGAAATGAAGGAGGCGCTGGACCTGGCGTCCAAGTCGGGCATCCATCGTCTTATCACCGCACTCGAAGAGCGTGGCTTCATCCGCCGCCTGGCGCATCGTGCCCGAGCACTTGAGGTCATCAAGTTGCCGGACCAGGCGACGACGTCCGCGCCGCCACGCGGCCGCCAGAACTTTGTGCCGCAAGTGGTTGAAAACAAGCGTCCGCCCGACGCCCTGCGCCCTGTGAACGACGATACGCGCGAACTGCCGCTGCTGGGAAAGATCGCTGCCGGGGTGCCGATCGAGGCAATGGGCCAGGAGCGCGACCGTCTGCGGGTACCTGAGGTCATGCTGGGCGCCGGCGAACACTATCTGCTGGAAATCGAGGGCGATTCGATGATCAACGCCGGTATCCTCGATGGCGACTATGTCGTCATCAAGAAAACCGATACCGCTCAGTCGGGTGAAATCGTGGTGGCTCTGGTCGAAGGCGATACAGCAACACTTAAGCGCCTGCGCAAGAAGGGGGCGTCGATCGCGCTCGAAGCCGCCAACCCGGCCTACAAAACCCGTATCTATAATGCTGACGAAGTCGCCGTCCAGGGTAAGCTGGTCGGCCTGATGCGCCGCTACCATTAAAACGATGTGCCGGCCCACGCTCGGAACGATATCGTTTTTATGGAAATGAGCTGTTGATGGCGTCGAGCCGATTCCGTCAGTAGCTGTCTTCTGCATCTGAAGGCCGTGTCCACGGGCGTTCCCCGCGTAATAGCTGCGCGGCTTTCAGGTGCCATTCGCCATCCCGCCGCGTCAGTTCGATGGCGCCCAG
>CBIHPL010000524.1:0-2778 GCA_966212005.1 uncultured Asticcacaulis sp. | reverse complement strand
CTGGCGGCAGTGGTTGTCGCCGTCAACATTGCGCCGATCACCTGGCGGACCTTCAACCGGCCCATCCTGCCGGCCGAAGCGCCCGGAAAGCCGGTCAGCCTGGTCTTTTCGAATGTGCTGACGGGCAACCCCGAGCACGCCAAGGTTTTGGCCCTGGTCGAATCGGAAGCGCCTGACGTCTTTGCCGCTGCCGAGACCTCGTCGGAGTGGATCGACGCGCTGGAAGCGCTGTCCGATCGCTATCCCTACCGCTACGGGCCGGATCTCGGCATATTCGGAGTCGCCATCTATGCGCAGCGTCCCTTCAAGGCCGAGGTGTTCGAGCTTGGAAGCCTGGGCATGACTGCGGCACGCGCGGATTTTGGCGACTTTGTCCTCTATGTCGCGCATCCGATGCCGCCGGCGACCACCCGGCTGACCAAAGATAACCGCATCTATCTCGATGCCCTGGCGGCGCGGATCGCGCGGGAAACCAAGCCGGTCGTGCTGACCGGCGATCTCAACGCCACCCTGTGGTCGGGCAGCCTGAACTCCTTGATGGCCAACAGGATGCAATGGCCGTCGGGTTCCGGCATCACCCATACCTGGCCGGATGGCCGGCCGTGGCTGGGCATCCAGATCGACCACGTCCTGACCAAGGGTGTCAAGGCTGGCAGGTTCAAGGTCCTGACGCCCGTGGGGTCGGATCACTTGCCCGTGCGCGCCGACCTGGTTTTCTAAAACCCTCTGGCCGAATGCGATGAACCCGCCTAGCATGGCAGCGGTTCAACGGACGCCGACCGACATGCCCATTACCCTGCCGCTTGTCCTGAAACGCAAGCCGAAGATGAATGTATGGCAATCGCTGTGGGTGCGGGCTTTGTTGTGCCTGGTTCTTGTCGGCATCGCCATGGGTGGCCACTGGCTGGATCGTGGCGGCTTACGGGACAATATCGATGGCGATGTGTCTTTCAGCGACGTCGTTTATTTCACCGCCATTACCGTCACGACGGTAGGCTATGGCGATATCGTACCGGTCAGCGACCGTGCGCGCATGTTCGATACCTTCGTCGTCACGCCGGTCAGGCTGTTTATCTGGATCATCTTTCTCGGCACCGCCTATACGCTGGTGCTCAAAAGCACGTGGGAGCAGTTTCGAACGCACATGATTCGAAAAACACTGAAGGACCACATCATTATCTACGGCTATGGCTCGACCGGCGAATCGGTTGTCGATGAACTGCTGCGCCAGGGCGTCAAACCCGACGGTATTGTTGTTGTCGATCAAAGCGAACTCCGTATCGCCGCCGCCATCGAGCGCGGAGTGACCGGCATAGTTGGCGATGCGACCTTTAACGCCACCCAGGCGGCAGCCAGCATCGCCACGGCAAAGGCGGTGATCATCTCTACACACCGCGATGATTCGACCGTTTTGATCGTGCTCAGCGCCCGCCAGATGAACCCGACGGTTTCCATCAGCGCTTCGGTACGCGCCGCCGAGAACGAGGATCTGATGCGACAGGCCGGCGCCAACAATGTCATCAATCCGGTCAGCATGGGTGGGCACCTGCTGGCGCGCGCCGCCGAAGGCCGGCATGTGGTCGAATATCTGGCCGACCTGGCCTCGGCTGACGGTTGCGTCGTCCTGCGCGAGCGAGAAATCACCCCGGCGGAGGTCGGTATCCCTCTGGAGGCGCTCAGGACCGGCAAGGGCTTGCGCCTGTGCCGAGACGGCAAGATCCACGGCTACTGGGAGGACGAGGCGAAAGCGCTCAAGGCGGGTGACGTGATCGTCGAAATCGCCAGAACGCAGCAGGCTTAGATCTCTCGCGATATTTTTGGCGAACCGCTGACATCTTTCGCCATATCGCTCTAGGCACGCCGGGATTTCGTGGCGCCCTTGAGTAGCCGTTGGAAGGTCGGGCATTCGAGATGGCTGGGGGCCGGGCAGTTGGCAGCGTGGCGCAGGCCATCGCGTAACGCAGTGAGGCGGCGGATGGTGCGGTCGAGCTCATCGGCCTTGGCGACCAGGGTCTGGCGGTCGATCTGGAAGGTGCCATTGACGCCGAACATGGTGGCGATGTCGTCAAGTGAAAAGCCGGCCTTGCGGCCAAGCGCTATGAGCGAGAGGCGTTCGAGCACGCCGCTTTCAAACAGGCGCTTCAACCCGCGCCGCCCGATCGAGGTGATCAGGCCTTTTTCCTCATAGAAGCGCACGGTCGAGGCCGGCAGGCCGGAATGTCTGGCGACTTCGGCGATATCGAGCATGTGCGTCTCCGCGCTTTTGGTCTTGACCTCAAGTTAGCTTGAACTTGTAGTCTTTTCCAGGCGCATAAAGATGTGCGAGCAAATTATTGAACTCGATGAGGAATGTGACAATGGCCAGCTTTACGGGCGCGGACTTCTGGAATGAGCGCTACAAGACCGAAACCTACCTGTACGGTGCGGAGCCCAATGACTTCCTGCGCGAACATGCCAGCCTTTTCCGGATCGATGACCGGGTATTGAGCCTGGCGGAAGGCGAAGGGCGCAATGCTGTTTTCCTGGCGGAACTGGGCTGCTCGGTGCAGGGCGTTGACTTTTCACCCGAGGGTCAGGCCAAGGCGTTGGCTTTGGCGGAAACGCGTGGTGTGACCATCGACTACGTCCTCAGTGACCTGACCCGCTACGGCATGGGGTGTGAGGCCTGGGACGGTATTGTTTCAATCTTCTGTCACATGGCGTCGCGCGACCGGCCACCGCTTTATGCCGCCATCAAGGCCGCGCTCAAGCCCGGCGGGGTATTCGTGCTGGAAGGCT
>CBIHPL010000523.1:0-2779 GCA_966212005.1 uncultured Asticcacaulis sp. | reverse complement strand
GTCATGGCGATCCTGTCGAATGTGACCGGCGAGATCCACGGCTTCTCCTTCGACGGCAAGGGCTGGACATCGAAGAAGCTGGACCTGCCGGACAATTCGACGCTCGACCTGGTGTCGGCCGATGACGAAAGCGACCATGTTTTCGTGTCGGCGTCCGGCTTCCTGGCGCCGTCCACCCTGTATCGCGCAGACCTTAATTCCGGAAATGTGGAAAGGATCAAGGCGGCGCCGGAACGCTTTGATGCGCAAGGCCTTCAGGTTCAGCAGAAATGGGCGATTTCGAAGGACGGCACCAAGGTGCCATATTTCCTGGTGGCTCGAAAAGACGTGAAACTCGACGGTCAGATCCCGACCCTGCTCTATGCCTACGGCGGTTTCGAAGTGTCGATGTTGCCGTCCTACTCGGCCTCTCTGGGCAAGCTATGGCTGGAAAATGGCGGCGCCTACGTGCTGGCCAATATCCGGGGCGGCGGTGAATTCGGCCCGAAGTGGCACGAGGCCGGGCTGAAGACGAACCGCCAGCGCATCTTCGACGACTTCCAGGCGGTGGCTGAAGACCTCATTGCCCGCAAGATCACCTCGCCGCGCCGGCTGGGCATCATGGGCGGATCGAACGGCGGGCTGCTGATGGGGGTGCAGCTGACCCAGCGGCCCGACCTGTGGAACGCCGTCGTGGTTCAGGTGCCGCTGCTCGACATGGTCAACTACACCCATATGTCCGCGGGCGCCTCATGGCAGGGCGAATACGGCAATCCGGACGATGCCGTCGAAGGCGCATTCCTGCGTTCGATTTCACCGTATCACAACGTCAAGGCGGGTACGGCCTATCCGGAACCGCTGTTTGAAACCTCGACCAAGGACGATCGCGTCGGTCCTGTCCATGCCCGCAGGATGGCGGCGCTGTTCGAGGACATGGGCCTGCCCTTCTACTATTATGAAAACATCGAAGGCGGCCACAAGGCAGCGGCCAATCTGCCGGAAATCGCCCGCCGCTATGCGATCGAGTATACGTACCTGGCCAGGAAATTGATGGACTGAGGAGAGGCTAAGCCCGGAAGCTCTTTGCCCTCCCGGCTTGCGGGGAGGGCGAAGTTATTGGCAACATTTGAGTTTCAGCAGACTAATCCGACGTCAGAGACCGGAACAGGCTGGCTTCAAAGTCGATCAGGATATCGGCGTATTCGATGCTTTCCAACTGGCGCGACTGGGTCTTGTACAGGCGGGCCATGCGGAATTTCCAGAACGAGACGATGTGGTTGAGGATGCCCAGCTTTTCACCCAGATCGAAGAACAGGTTCGAACCCCGCATCAGGAACTGGCGGAACGGTTCCGGATTACGCTCGACCGCCAGGGCGATATAAACCTCGTCATAGCTTTCCAGCACGCGTCCGGCCTCGTGGATCGTCTTGACGATCGCCTTGGCGATGCGGGGACGGGCGCGCCTCAAATAGTTGCGCACTATATCCTCGTGCGTCGGCACGGGCTTATAGGTCGACAGGCCGTTCAATACTTCGCGGATCGCGTCCTGAAGCTCGACATAGCCCCATTTGTAATACAGGAAGCCGCGCCAGCACATGATGCCGGCGGAAAACTGCTCATCGGTCATGCCGAGCGTTTCCTTCAGCGGCCACAGTTCGCGGTCCAGCTGGTCCGACAGTATCTTGTTGCCAAGACGCGATGCTCCCTGCCCGCCTTCACCGCCAAGCGCTGCCGCCACCAGGTTTTCGATCTCATGCGCCGTAAACTTCGCCATGCTCTGCAGATCATTTGGCGAAATCTGGAAATATTTTGGCGACGCCCGGACGTTGATCGCCAGCAGATGTTCCCGCAGAAGGACCGGGTCCAGCGACGGCAGCCGGTCCATGCCCCGCAGGATTTCGACGTCGCGGCTGCGCGACAGGTCGGCGATGCCGAGATAGCTCTTCATCAGTTGTTCGAAATGCGCCTGCCGGAAAAAGAAAGCGCGGCCCCCCAGGGTCAGATCGTAGGGGTCAAAAGGCAGGATAATCTTCGTCACGGTCTGGCGGCTGCCGGCGAACAGGTGCCGCTCATCGACGCGCAGATTGTGCTTCAGGATAATGGCGCGGTTGAGCGCCGAATTTTCGAACAAGGGATTTTCGTTGTAATCCTCATCGTCGCGGAAGGCGCGGTAACTACGCGACAGATTCAGCACACGGTCCGACGAGCCGCCGAAGGTGAGATGGCCAAGATTGCGCATCTCGCGCGAGGTGCTGAAATGGCTGTCAGCCAGTCGGGCCATGACGGGGGCGTCGACAAACACGAATACGGCTCCCTCTCCGGTACGACCGGTTAAACGTCTTCTTCCTGGCTGCTGAGCATGCTCAGCGAGTCTTCGAAATCCATCAGGATGTCGCTGTATTCGGTCGGCGTCAGGCGCTGATTGTCCATTGCCTGGCCCATGCGGTACTGCCAGAACGAACCGATGTGGCTTAATATCCCGATGTTCTCACCAAGCTCGAAGAACAAGCCGGGGCCGTCGAGCAGGAAACGGCGGAACGGTCCGGCGTTTTCGCCCTGGACCAGGGCATGGTAGGACTGGTCGTAAACGTTCAATGTCCGTCCAACCGCCTGGATGGCGCTAACGATCGTGCGTGCCAGGCGCGGGCGGACTTCACGCAGATATTCCTTGAGCGCGTCGTCAGCCGAACCGACAGGCTGATAGCTGGCCAGCCCTTCCAGGACCTTGCGCATCTCTTCCTGCAACTCAAGATGACGCCATTTGAAGTAGAGGAAGCCGCGCCACGAAAAAATGCCGTCG
>CBIHPL010000522.1:0-2779 GCA_966212005.1 uncultured Asticcacaulis sp. | reverse complement strand
TCACGGTATTCCTTAAAGCGCCCATGTCCGGCCGATTTCGGCGATCGGCGCCGAAGCGATCCAATGGCCCGGGACGGGGTCATATTGCAGTTCCTGTGTCGCGCCGGGTTCGGACACGTAATAGACCGTGGCGATCAGCGATTTGACGTTGCGGTATTCCCAGTGGCCGTTGCTGCCCGGCTTGAACGCGGCGGCATCCAATGCGGTCAGCGCCGCCAGGCCGGTACCGAAACCGGCCATCTGCGTCTTGATGGTCGCCAACTGGCCGTGGTGGGCGGCCTTGGTCTTTTCCGAGGCCCAGCTGGCGTAGAGGTGATCCATATAGGCCGGCACGCCGGCGTCGATGGCGCCGGGCGTATCGGTGCGCGGAATGATGCTGTCGGCCAGGAAGGTGACGAGCGCCAGCTCCTCGGCGCTGTAAAAGGCGGGCTTTGGTTTGGCCGCTGCCTTGGGCTTCGAAGCGGCCTTCGCTTTTGGCTTCGCTTTCGTCTTGGCTTCGGCGCTTTCGAAGGCGGCGAGCGCTGAAGCGCCGCCTAAGCTGAAAATCAGCCCCTGCAGGACCTGCCGGCGCGTATTCATGTCTCACTCCCGTCGGGTTCGGGTACCCGATCATCCAATATTGTCATACCATACTGACACGGCTGCGCCGAAGCGCAAGGTCAGTAAGCGCGCACGCGCTGCCGTAAAGCCGTTTTTGTTTTCGGTCTTTGCCAGAGCGTCAATTTGCGCGAGGCAATGAATTGATATCGATTACAATGCTTCCTGTCTATAAGCAGCAGCATCATTGGTGAAACGCAATGCCCGCAGGCGTCAGGCTGGCTTGTGACCGTTCCTGGCCTGGCGCGCAGCCTTCCGAGGGTAGTGTGGCAAGATACAAATTTTTGTTCCGTCAGTCTTTTTTAGCCATTGTTAATCTCCTGAGCCGAACCTAACGGCGTTATTAGTTCGCGTCCCAGGATTTCGCCATGCACCTTTCCTTCAAACACCTGCCCGCCGTTGCGAAGGTATTGCTCCTGCTTTCCGCTCTCGGAGCGGTGTCGGTCTTTGCCCTTGTTTTTGCCAACGGACAAATGTCGGCCATAGGGCAATCCTACCACGAAGGTTTGACGGGATCGGCCCAGGGCACGACGGCTCTGGCGCGCGCCAACCGGCATACGGCATGGACCGCGCGCTCGATCCTCAAGCTGATCGTTTCCGAAACGCCGGATGAGATCGCCAAAGCGAGCGAAGACATTGCCACGGGGCAGCGGGCCTTTGCGGCGGAGATCGCGACCGCCATAACCCGAATGCCCGACCAGAAAGCAAGCCTTGAAGGCTTCCGCGATACGTTCAGCTCGGCGATGTCTACGGCTTGTGACCAGGCCATATCGCATGGCAAGGCCGGTCAGCGGGATCTGGCCATTCACGAAATGAATAGTCAATGCAGCCCCCGGCTGATCACTCTCATGGCTGCCATGACCCGCGAAGTCGACACGAACGTCGCCGCGAATGAGCGCCTGGCCACGCAACTGGTCGCGCAAACCAAATCCGCCCAGCACACGACGACGTTTTCGGTCCTGGCCGGCCTGGCGCTCGTTTTTGCCACCGCCTTCTGGCTGACACGGTCGGGATTAAGCCTGCCGATGCGTCGTCTTGACATGGCGATGTCGTCGATCTCCAGGGGCGAGCTGACGACGTCGGTTCCTGGCCTGGACAGGAAGGACGAACTGGGCGCCATGGGGAGGACCGTCGAGCAGTTCCGCCAGGCCCTCGAAGAAGCCGATCGGTTGCGCCAGCAGGCAGCCGATCAGGAACGTCAGACAGCGCTGCGTGTCCGGGAAGAGCGGCTTGCCATTGCCGACGCTTTCGAAGCCAGCATGGGTGCGATCGCCTCGGCCTTCGTGCACTCTTCAGCGGAAGTTTCGGACGCCGCGCAAAGCCTGGCTGCGACCGCCGAGGAGACCTCGCGTCAGGCTCAGGTCGTGTCGGGAGCCGCTGAGGAAGCAGCGGCCAATGTCCAGACTGTTGCGGCGGCCACGGAGGAAATGTCTTCGTCCGTTCAGGAGATCAACAGTCAGGTCAGCCAGTCGGCCGGCGTCGCCAGGGCGGCGGTCAGCGATGTCGCCGTGACCGAGACAGAAATCCAGACCCTGACCGCAGCCGCGTCCGGTATCGGCGAGGTCGTCAAACTGATCAGCGACATCGCCGCCCAGACGAACCTTCTGGCGCTTAACGCAACAATCGAAGCCGCCCGCGCCGGTGACGCCGGCAAAGGCTTTGCCGTAGTGGCTTCGGAGGTCAAGGACCTTGCGACCCAAACCTCACGCGCGACCAAGGACATTTCGACCAAAATCGAACAGATACAGCAGGCGACCAACCGCAGCGTCCAGTCGATCGGCAAGATCGTCACGACCATCGGCGATATCCAGTCGATCTCGTCCGTGATTGCTGCGGCGGTCGAACAGCAGGGCGCCGCCACCCATGAGATCGCCGGCACTACCGCCCGGGCCGCCCAAGGGACACAGGAAGTGACCGAAAATATTTTCGGCGTTGGCCGCGCGGCGGAAATGACCGGGGCCGCTTCGACGCAACTGATGGCGCTGTCGGGCAATCTGTCGAGCCAGGCCTACCAGTTGCAAGACGAAGTGAGCGCCTTTGTCACCAAGCTTAGGGCGGCTTAGCAACGGACGTCACTATTCGCCACACAAAAGAAAGGCCGCGGCGGACCGCGGCCTTTCCCATTACTGCGATGTCGACAAGTTAGAACTTGTAACGCAGGCCGAACTGGTAACGCGTATCC
>CBIHPL010000521.1:0-2782 GCA_966212005.1 uncultured Asticcacaulis sp. | reverse complement strand
TCAACGGTCTGGTGGTACCTTTGCTGATGGCTATCAGTTTCGGTGCGCCGGCCGCGGCCTACAGGCGTCTCGTCACCAGCGGCGCAGCCGTTGAAAGCCTGTTCTGACGGTCGATATAATAAAGGGATAAGGGACCGAATGGACCTGCGTTTGAACTTTGCACTGGAAGGATTTCGCCTCCTGAGGGCGCGGCCCCAACTGCTGGCCTTCTGGGGAGCGGTCTCGCTGTTTGGCTGTGGTATCTGCCAGTTGCTGATGGTGGCGATTGCAGGACCCTATTACAACGATATCCTGGCGCTGCAGACCAAGCCGGGCGACATGGCGCTCATGGCCAAGGTCATGCCGCCCGTTTTCAGCGCGCGGGCAGCCGCGCCGCCGTTCTCTCGGGTGCCGCCCGCCATATGGATCGGCGCCATCGGCCGGGCCGCACTGGCCCCCGAACACGACCGGTTGGGCTTCCTGAGGTTTGGCCTGAAAGAGCTGCGGGTACTCGTCGTTCTGGTCATTATGCTTTTTCTGTCGCTGATGACTCTGATGGCGTCGGGATTGGTCCTGGGTATTTTCGGTCTGGGACAGCAGCAAACCCTGGTGATGGTGCTGAGCGGCGCGGCGATTGCCTGGCTGCAGCTGAGACTGTCGCTGAATCTCGTACAGAGTTTCGCGACAAATCGCGTGGACGTCTTCGGCAGTTTCCAGCTCACGCGCGGCCGGTCGCTTCCTTTGCTGGGGGGGTACTTGCTGGCCTACGGTCTGGCCACGGTCGTCTGGTATCTGGCGATGACGATCATGAAGGGCGTCCTTGTACTCGTGTTCGGCCTGCAACAGGGCGCGGCTAACCCCGATATGAGCAGTCTGGCGGCCTTTCTGACGCCGCAGGAAATTGTCCTGTACGTGATGTTATTCGGTGTCTTCTGGCCGCAGATCATGGTGATCATCCATGCGCCGTCGGTTGCGGCTTACCGCGAATTGAAAGCCTGATTCCAAGCCATACGCCAAAACGTGTGCAGCGGTTCCTGGCTACGGTCTAGATCGGATGATTTTGTACCGAAGCAATCATTACGATCTAAGTTTTTGTTTTGTCGCGATATTTAAGGCAAAAACCGCTTCACACTTTTGGCTGCGCCGAACTTCGTTTCGCCATATCGCTCTAGCTGCCGGTGACGTGCAGAAAGTCCCGTTCGTTGCGAGCCTGGATGGGACGCGAGTTCGGTCCGACCAGGCGCTCAAAAGCGTCGGCCTGTTCGGCGCTGACGCTGAGAGGTGACGAATAGACCATCCAGGTCACGCCTTCCTTGCAGGGCGGCGTCGTCAGCGATCCGGAATAGACATAGAAGTCCTCTGTCGCCGGCATCAGGTCCTGAGGATTGATCAGCAGGTCCGCCAAAGGCACCGGCTTGCCGGCATCGGTCGGAAGGTAGGTCCAAAGCGAGCCGAGCATGGGATCCGCCGCGCCGATATCTGACAGCACGCCGATAACCAGCAGGTCGCCCTTGTCGTTCTGATGAACGAAGTGCGTTTCCAGAACCGCGCGGTGGCCAGTGATGGCGTGTTCGCTGGGGGAATGGAAGTGGAACTGCTTGAGTTTGTACGGCACGCCATCGACCGTTATTCCGCCGGCATCGGTCAGGGCTATCTGAATCGTGTGGCCGTTGTTCTGTATCGTTGCCGCTGACGGTTGATAATTGAATATCACCTTGGCGGACCGTTGTTTGGTAATCCCGGCAATGTCGATCGGCGACTGGCGATGACCGGACTTGCACACCGCGTTCTCGCCGCCCAGTTCGGCCCAATGATCGGGACCTTCCTTGCCCTCATAGCTCCAGTGATGCAGAGTCGCCGGCACAACTTCGCCGTGTTCGCCGCCGTGCGCCGCCTCACCATGACCGTCGCCGTGTCCCTTGTCCTTGGACGAACAGCCGGACAGGGCAATCGCCGCCACACCGGCGGCCAGACAGAGAGCGGAGAGGGAAGGCGATATTTGTCTCATACCGCACCTTCGCCCGAAATGGTTAAGGCTCTTTAAAGCGTATTAACCATGCCATTCCTGGCAGGGCGCGCAATTTATTCAAAACCGGTGACCACTTTTGGATTTGCGCTTGTGAACCTTACTGCGCAGGTTCCAGATGGCGCTGGCGATGTTTGGCCAGCATCTGCTTGAGATACTTGCCAGTCCACGACTTCGCGTTGTCCGCCACCTGTTCGGGTGTACCGCTGGCCACGATCTCACCGCCGCCATCGCCGCCTTCCGGACCGAAGTCTAGCAGCCAGTCCGCTGTCTTGATGACATCGAGATTATGCTCGATGACGACCACGGTATTGCCGTTGTCGGTCAGTTCATGCAGCACTTCAAGAAGCTTGCGCGTATCCTCGAAATGCAGGCCGGTCGTCGGTTCGTCCAGGATGTACAGCGTCTTGCCGGTGGCGCGTTTGGACAGTTCCTTTGACAGCTTGACGCGCTGGGCTTCGCCGCCCGACAAGGTCGTCGCCTGCTGGCCAATCTTGATATAGCCAAGGCCAACGCGTTCCAGCGTCTTCATCTTGTCGCGGATCGACGGCACGGCCTTGAACAGTTCGGCCCCTTCCTCGACCGTCATGTCCAGAACGTCGGCGATCGAATGACCCTTGAAGACGATGTCGAGCGTTTCACGGTTGTAGCGCTTGCCCTTGCAGACGTCGCAGGTGACGTAGACGTCGGGCAGGAAGTGCATCTCGATCTTGATGACGCCGTCGCCCTGGCAGGCTTCGCAGCGGCCGCCCTTGACGTTGAAGGAGAAGCGGCCGG
>CBIHPL010000520.1:0-2804 GCA_966212005.1 uncultured Asticcacaulis sp. | reverse complement strand
GTTACAGAGCCGCGCAGGGGATGGTTCGGGCGCAACGACGCTCCGTGGCTGATCGACCGCTTTGCCGTGTCGGTGAGGACGTCGTTGGCCGCGACGCAGGATGGTGGTCGCAACCTCACGGGTGCTTTTGCTGGTATCGGCGCACCAGCCGGATCGCCGGCCGAGACCACGGCGGTCATGCGCAGCGCCGCCGTCTGGCCCCTGCCGCAACTGCCGAATGCCGAAGCTGAATTGAAGCGGATGGATGTCGCGCTGGGCTTGCCGGGCAGCATCATTCTCACCGGCGCCGACGCGACCGAAGCCAGGGTCCGCGCACTGCCATTTAAAGCCTATTCCGTGGTCGCCTTCGCAACCCACGGTCTGGTCAGCGGTGATCTGCAGAGCCTGCGGGAACCGGCCCTGGTCATGACAGCCGGCGGGACAGACGAAGATGGCCTGCTGACAGCGTCGGAAATCGCCGGCTTCCGGCTGGACGCCGACTGGGTGATCCTGTCTGCGTGCAATACCGGCAGTGGCCGGGAAGCGGGGGCGGCGGGATATTCCGGCCTGGCCAAGGCCTTCCTGCAGGCGGGCGGGCGAAACGTATTGGTGTCGCTGTGGCCCGTACGCGATGACGCCGCCGCGTCCATCAGCGTTGACACGGTGCGCGACTATGCCCGGGGGCGCAGCGAAGCGGCGGCGTTGCGGAGGGCGACCCTGAAATTCATGAAGTCCGGAAATGTTGCGGCCAGTCATCCGGCGGTGTGGGCGCCCTTCTCGCTGGTTCGCCCCTAACAGTCTTTGTAACGGGACAGCGCGGCGTTTTGCTGGTTGATGAATATGCCGGAGTCCCTGAACTTCAGAGGGCGTCCATATTCAGGTCCGCCATTCTTGTTGCCATCGGGGGGCGGGGATTCCGGTACAAGCCTAGTTGAGAACCAGGATATAGCGAGCGGGTTCGGCCCTGCGATTGGCGATGGTGATCGTGCTCGGGCCGGAAAAGGGCGGGATCCAGCGGCAGCCCAGCAGGCGCGCCGAGGTCGTGACCTGGCAGACCGGCTTGCCGTCGTCGTCCCAGACCTTCAGTTCCAGCGCATCCATTTCGGATTCCACAGAAATATCGGCCTTCTGTCCGGCGATGAAGCTCTGGCGGGTCGCGAAGCTGGCATTGGCGGCCAGCGTGCCATGGCGATAGGCGGGGCCGAGAAAGCGGCCGCGCCACGGCGGCGCGTCCGGCGCTTTTGCTCCCAGCGCACTTGCCCTTGTCTTCCACGCGGCCGCCAAATCATTTTCGCCTTCGGCCGGGTGTGCGCCCAGCGTCTCAAGCTTCATGGCGGCCGCCATAAGGGCCGGACCGTCGCCGCGCGCTTCGGCGGCCATGCCATCGCTCAGGGCCTGGCTGACTTCAGACGCGGGCGTTGCCGCATTCAGGGCCGCCAGGAGTAGCAGCGTCAGAAAAGTCATGTGCCCTCCCTTGGCATGTCCTGAGGTGCTACGCGGAAGGTCGCGCCGCTGCCTTCGGCTGATGTGACATGTAACGCCAAACCATGGCGCGCGGCAATGGCGCGCACTAACGCCAGGCCCAGCCCGTGGCCCTTCTGTGTTGTGTCGCCGGCGCGGCCATAGCGCGTCAACACGTGTTCAAGGTCGTCGGCGGCGATACCCGGGCCGTCGTCGCTGACCGTGATGATTGGGCCTGCCTGTAGCGACAGTCGGACAAACCGGCCGCCCCGGCCGTACTTAAAGGCATTGTCGAGCAGGTTGACCATCAGCCGGGACATCTGCATCGCGTCGGCACGACCCATAATGCCGTCGTCAATGTCGAGGCGAAGGTCGAGCCCGGCTTCTTCGGCGCTGGCGGCGTATAGATCGCCAATCGAACGCGCCACCGCCGACAGGTCAATTAAGCCCAAAGCGCTGAGGTCGCCGCGCTGCGCCTCTGCCGAAGCGATGTCGAGCAAGGCGTCCAGGAGACGCAGCAGGTTGCGGATGCGCCCACTGGCAGCTTCCAGAAGGGCGGTGACGACGGCATCGTCCGTCTGTTCAAGCGCGGTACGGATATCGCGATCGAGCAGCATCAGGGGCGTGCGTGTCTCATGGGCGATGTGATCGGAAATGTCCCGCTGCGCGGCCATCAGGGCTTCAATGCGCGCCGCCGACAAGCGGATACGCGCCTCCAGCTCGTCCACTTCGTCTCCCTGTATAGCGCCCTGTGGCAGGGCTGCGCCGGTCAGGCCGGAAAAGACGTCATTGAGGTGCGCAACGCGGCCGCGCAGGCGGCGTGCCCCGTAAAGCCCGATCAGGAAAGCCGCCAGCACCATGACGACCAGTGCCGCTGCGAACACCAGGCGCACCTGACCCAGCGCCCGGTCCTGAAGGTCCTCGGAGCGCCCGACGGCCAGCGCCAGTCCGCCTTTCAGCGCCGTGACGCGCACCCGCACGCGCGTGTCTCCAATCTTCAGGCTGGCCACGGGTGACGCTGCCGGATCGCCCGGCGGCACAACAGTCAAATTGCCGGCCAGCACGCGCCCGTCGGCGTCCGTCAGCCGGTACCACGGCTGCTCGGAGGCGCTGGGCGCCAGGTCGAGTCGGTCCTGGATGCGGCGGGCAAGACCGGGGGCGCCTTCGGCGGCATGGATGTCAATCAGTCCGGCCAGATCAGTGTCGATGGCGGCGGTCAGGTTGCGGCGGCCATGATCTGCCAGGGCGGCATAGATGGCGACGAACAGGATGAGGCCCAGCACCGCGGTGGGGGCCGCCACCGCCAGACCCGATGTCAGGACAACAAATGACCGTAGCCCCGCCCCCGACAACCCCCGGCCCGG
>CBIHPL010000519.1:0-2811 GCA_966212005.1 uncultured Asticcacaulis sp. | reverse complement strand
GCTGGACGCCTTCGCCCGACACGTCGCGGGTGATCGAAGGATTGTCCGACTTGCGCGAAATCTTGTCGACTTCGTCGATATAGACGATGCCGCGCTGGGCGCGTTCGACATTATAGTCGGCGGCCTGGAGCAGCTTCAGGATGATATTTTCGACGTCTTCACCGACATAACCCGCTTCGGTCAGGGTGGTGGCGTCGGCCATGGTGAACGGCACGTCGATGATGCGCGCCAGGGTCTGGGCCAGCAGGGTCTTGCCTGAGCCGGTCGGACCGATCAGCATGATATTCGACTTGGCCAGTTCGACGTCATTGCCCTTGGCGGCGTGGTTCAGGCGCTTGTAGTGGTTGTGAACGGCGACGGACAGAACCTTCTTGGCCTGGCTTTGGCCAATGACGTAATCGTCCAGGACCTCGCGGATTTCCTTCGGGGTCGGCACGCCATCCTTGGATTTGACGAAAGCGATCTTGTGCTCTTCGCGGATGATGTCCATGCACAGTTCGACGCACTCATCGCAAATGAACACGGTCGGCCCGGCGATAAGTTTGCGCACCTCATGCTGGCTCTTTCCGCAGAAAGAACAATAGAGTGTGCTTTTGCTGTCGCCCGTAGCGGCTTTGGTCATAATGTCTCTTCACCTTCAAGTCGCGGAAGACGCGCACTCCGCGCAGTCCTGCCGCAGGTAATCCCGGCACCATAGCCCGGCAAGCCTTAATAAAGGCTAAGCCAGACGCCGATACAGGCTATAATAGCGCCCCGTATCCGGCATTTATGCACAGTTTGGTGTGGGCCTCAACAGCCTTGCCGGGTCAAATTGCGCCTCGTTGCGCTTTATATGGGATAAAAAATGCGGAATAAAAGCGCTCAAAAGCGCGCGCCCCGCCAACCTTGTGGATACAAACCAGCCCCATGCCGCCAGAGACACCTTCAGAGACGCCGTCCGAAACCCGGGAATCGCCTGTGTCGAAGGTCGTGGCGTTCGACTTCGACGGCACCCTGACCTATACTGACAGTTTCGTGGCGTTCCTCAAGTTCACGTCAGGCAGCATGCGCATTGCAGCAGCGTTCGCGTCACAATCGTCGTTACTCGGCGACTACATTGCGACACGGGATCGCGGAGCATTGAAATCGCGATTACTATTCAAGTTATTGGGCGGAATTTCTAAGACGGAGCTCGAGGAAAAAATAGCCTCCTTTGTCCGGGCGACCGGTCACGCCTTATTGAGGCCGGACGCCCTGGCGGAATGGAACAGGCAGGGCCAGCCGGACCGGCTTCGGGTGATCGTCACTGCCTCGCCGCAGATCCTGGTGGCGCCGTTCGGTAAATTGATCGGCGCCGACCGGGTCATCGGCACGCGCCTGGGGTTTTCCGCTGACGGATATCTGCTGCCCGACCTTGAGGGAATCAACTGCCGCGGCGAAGAGAAGATGTGCCGGCTACGCGAAGCCTTTGGCCCAGACCTGGACCTCGAAGCGGCCTATGGCGACACGGCCGGCGACCGGGAAATGATCGCGGCAGCGCGTCATCCACATTATCGGGTTTTCAAGAAAAGGCCTTGATTATTTTATCATTCCGGATTGCCTGACAGGCGGAATGTCATGTGGAGATTCAGAGCAATCGCTATCTGTCTTATAGCGATTGGGGGACAGGGCGTGGTACGTGCCGCCTTTCGATCCCGTGGATTTTGCCAATTCCAGTCCGCAGCGGATCGCAACGATGACGCGCGATACAAGGATCATGTCCGTTATGATCGCAAGCCGAAGACCGTTTCCGACGCTGGCTGCGATCATGGCCCGTGTGCTCAAAGAACATGGGCCTGGACAAGATAGCGAGATGCGCCGGAACACGGGCGGCCTGGATTGCGCCTACGCGCGATACGGAATTGCCGAAACGGAGTGGACCTTGCAGGCGGACGGTTTCGACGACGGCGAAGTCCAACGCCCGTCTAGAGCCATTTCCACATGCGCCTCAGCATCGAGTTAGGCAGGATCAGAAGCGTCATGACAGGGCCGAGCTTCGAGCCTGCTGGCACAACCGTTTCAGCGGCCAGTGGCGCCTGGAGCGCTGTGAGGAGGCCTGATGTCGTGACAAACAAAAACGCGGTCCCGAAGGACCGCGTTTCTGGATTCTGGTTTATACGCGATCAGGCGGCGGTTTCGGTACCGTCCATGCGCTTGACGTAGACATGGTCGATCAGGCCGAACGACTTGGCCTCTTCCGCAGTCATGTAGCGGTCGCGGTCGAGCGTCTTTTCGATCGTCTCGTAGGACTGGCCGGTGTGCTTGACGTAGATTTCGTTCAGCAGCTTCTTGGTCTTGCGGATGTCCTCGGCCTGGATTTCGATGTCCGAAGCCATGCCGCGCGCGCCGCCCGAAGGCTGGTGCACCATGATCTTGGAGTTCGGTAGCGAAATGCGCTGACCGGCTTCACCAGCCTGCAGAATCAGCGAGCCGGCCGAGGCCGCCATACCCATGCAAACCGTCGTCACCGGCGACTTGATGTACTGCATGGTGTCGTAGATCGCCAGCGCCGAGGTCACCTGACCACCGGGGCTGTTGATGTACATCGAGATTTCCTTCTTCGGGTTTTCCGATTCCAGGAACAGCAGCTGGGCGCAGATCGAGGTCGCCATGCCGTCTTCGAACGGACCGGTCAGGAAGATGATCCGCTCCTTCAGCATGCGCGAATAGATGTCGTAGGCGCGCTCACCACGGCTCGATTGCTCGATGACGGTGGGAACCAGGTAGGAAGTCAGATGATCAACGGGGTCGCGCATTCACGAATCCTTTGTGTGTGTCGAATCGACGGGCGTC
>CBIHPL010000518.1:0-2816 GCA_966212005.1 uncultured Asticcacaulis sp. | reverse complement strand
TACACGCCTTGAGGACGTAGGTCTCGATGCGGCTGTGGCGCCATGGGTTGAGATAGCTCAGCGCGGTTTTCCAGGTCATGCGGCCCGCCCCGGATTGACGGGTTCGAGCGCCGAGAAGCTCCGTTTGTCCAAGGTGCCACGCTTGCTGTCGCGCTTGTGGATCAGGCGCAGACAGATGAATATTGGAATGAGCGGAACGGCGTATTGCAGCACATTGAAAACAGTGCTTCCGGCAGCGGCGGTTTCCGCCGCGATCCCAAGGATACGGACGACAGCTGCGATGCCGGCGACAGTGGCGATCCTGCGGCCGTAGCCCGCGCGGCTGAACTGTCCGCCAAGGACGGCCACGATGGCCAGCAGCATGAAGGTCAGGTTGTAGAGCGGGCTGGCCAGGCGTGCGTGCCCTTCGGCCTGCAGCTTTTTGGTGCTGGCCTTTTCCCAGTCGAGCGCCATGTTCGGGAAGAACAGTTCGTGTATATAGCGGTCGCTTTCCGTGAACTGAAGGAAGTCGTCGCTGGAGTAATAGCGCGAAACGTCGAAGCTGGTCTCGTCGAAGGTGGTGTGCGCGACGCCGTTCTCAGCCAGCTGCTGCGTAGAACCGTCGCGCATGATCAGGATATTGGCGCCGTCGACGTTACGGATGCGGCCTTCCCGGGCCACATAGGTGCGGTCCTTGCCGGTCTCGTCGGGGGACCGGATGAATATCTGGCGCAGCAGGCCGTTCTGGTCGATGCGCTGGACATAGATGGTCAGGCCCGAGGACGATGTCGAAAAAGCGCCTTCCTTCACAAGAGTCGAAATCAGGTCGTTGCGGATGCGGAACATTTCGCCGCGCATGGCCCGTGCCGTCAGGGGTTGCAGGAACAGGTTCGATATCAGGCTGATCAGGGCGAACCAGACTCCGATGCGAATCATCGGCGAAGCCAGACGCATCAGGGATTCCCCGGATGCCCGCACCGCTGTGATTTCGTGTTCGCTCTGCAGGCGCGTCAGCGCGATCAGCGTGCCGACGAAAATGGCGATCGGAAAGATCAGGCCGGCCAGCTGGGGCAGGGAAAGCAAGGTGACGCGGATAAACGTCCAGGCGCTCTGTCCGCGTTCGACGATCAGGTCGAACTGACTGAGAGACTGGCTGAGCAGCGCGATCGCCGTCAACGCCGCGACGGCGCCCAGCACCGGGACGATAAGCTGACGGAATATGTAGCGGTCGAGAATGCGCATGCGGTCGGGAAGGCTGTCCATTTTGGGCAAGGGCGGGGCGCCAAGCCCACCGGTTTTGCTCCTCCTTTTGACCGCATACACGGTTAATTACAAGTAACTAAGCGGCTATTGCGGCGAAATATGGCGCATAACGTCGCCCTTCGGAAAAAAGCATATTGCTTCGCCCGAAAAAGCGCATAGATCGATTGACTATAGTACCCGACCGGAGATTTCCATGCAGATCGAACTTGCCGCAAATGCCCCCGCCAACGCCATCCACGCCGTGATCCTGGGCGAGGGAGATGCGGCCAGCCCGGGGTTCGGCGTATTCGATGCGGCCGTTGCCGATCACGCCCGCCGCGCGCTGGGCGTCACAGGCTTCAAGGCCGCCAAGGGAAAGACGCAGATCGTGGCTGCCCCTCCGGGCTTCGACGGTGCGGCCCTGGCCTTTGTCGGCGTAGGGGACATCGGAGCGCTGGATGCCGCTGGGATCGAACATGCGGCGGCCACGCTCTATCATGCGGTCAAGGCGGCAGGGATCGAATCCTTAAGTTTCGACCTGACGGGATATGCGCCGGATATGGTGGCGCGGGCGCTGCTGGGTCTGCACCTGGCCTCCTACCGCTTCGCCCGCTATTTCGGTCCGGCCAAGGCGGATAAGGCGCCGACGCTGAAAGCCATCACAGTGGTATGCGACGATGTCGCTGCCGCCGAGGCGGCTTGGCAGCCATTGTCGGCGATCCGTGACGGTGTGCTGTTTGCCCGCGACCTGGTTTCGGAGCCCGCCAACGTCCTTTATCCCGCATCCTACGCCGAGCGCGTCAGGGCGCTGAGCGCCACCGGACTGAAGATCGAGGTGCTTGGCGAAAAGGAGATGGCTGAGCTGGGCATGCATTCGCTTCTGGGCGTGGGGCAGGGCTCGCGCAAGGAATCGCAGCTCGTCGTCATGCAGTGGAATGGTGCCGCCGCCGACGCTCAGCCTGTGGCGTTCGTCGGCAAGGGCGTGACCTTCGACACCGGCGGCATCTCGATCAAGCCGGCCGAGGGCATGGAGGACATGAAATGGGACATGGGCGGATCGGCCGCGGTCGTCGGCACCATGATTGCCCTTGCGACCCGCAAGGCGAAGGTCAACGCGGTGGGCATCATTGGATTGGTCGAGAATATGCCGGACGGCAATGCCCAGCGTCCCGGCGACGTCGTCAAGGCCATGTCGGGCACGACGATCGAGGTTATCAACACCGACGCCGAAGGCCGCCTGGTGCTGGCCGACGCGCTCTGGTACTGTCAGGATCGTTTCAAGCCGCAGTTCATGATTGATCTGGCGACTCTGACCGGCGCGATGATCATTGCTCTGGGTATGGATTATGCCGGTGTTTTCAGTAACAACGACGAACTGGCTGAGCGTTTGGGTGAGGCATCGAGGTCGGTGTCCGAAAACACGTGGCGTATGCCGCTGCCCGCACAGTACGAAAAGCAGATCGATTCCAAGATCGCCGACATTCGCAATATCGGTGGACGTCCGGCGGGCTCGATCACCGCAGCCCTGTTCCTGCAGCGCTTCGTCAATAATGTGCCGTGGGCGCACCTCGACATTGCGCCGACCGCCTGGACCA